>JAGCXJ010000272.1 GCA_017961385.1 Lachnospiraceae bacterium | reverse complement strand
GTCAATGGCATCAGATGACGAGGTAATGTTCTTCGAACGAGGAAACAGCGCGCAGCTTGCAGAGAATATCATATCGCTGTTTGGCGATGAAGAGAAAGCAAAAAAGCTGTCTCAAAACAGTAAAAAGAAAGCACGCATCACACATGATGCCGATAATAACTTTAAGAGACTTCTGGAGATTTACAAAGAGTTATGCCGCGAATAACGATGATAAGCAATTTCATAAATCATCATCAGATACCTTTCTGCGAAGAGATGTATAAGCAGCTGGGGGATGGATTTAAGTTTATCCAGACACAGCCCATGGAACAGGAAAGAGCTGACATGGGATGGTCTGTTGATGAAAAGAGCATTCCCTATTTAAAACTCCTGTACAAGGAGGAAGAGGAATGCAGGCTGTTAATAGATACCTGCGATATGCTGCTTGCAGGATGGCAGGAGAGAGAAGATCTTATACTGCCCAGGATAAAGCAGGGAAAACTCACTGTAAGGATAAGCGAGAGGATATACAGAGAAGGTCAGTGGAAAGCGATATCTCCCAGAGGCCTTATCAGAAAGTACAAGGAGCATATCAGATTCAGGAACAGCAAAAATGTGTTTCTGCTATGCAACGGGGCATATGTGGCTTCCGACTTTAACCTGATAGGAGCATATCCTGACAGGAAGTTCAAGTTTGGATATTTCCCCGCATTCAGACCCTGCGATATGACTAAAAAGCCTCCCAAGGACGAGATACAGTTCATATGGGCGGGACGGTTCATGGAACTTAAGCATCCAGAGTATGTTGTCAGACTGGCAGCGGATCTGCTGGATATGGGATACAACTTTAAGATTCACTTTATCGGAAGCGGTCCGATGGAGGAATCCTTAAAGAGCAGCGTCAAAGAGGGCGAGCTTGAGGACAATGTATTTTTCTACGGATTCATAAGTCCCGAAAAAGTCAGAGAGCTCATGGATACATGTCACATACATCTGTTTACCAGCAATTATCTGGAAGGATGGGGAGCTGTTGTCAACGAGGGTATGAACAGCGGTCTGGCCGAGGTCGTATGCAATGAAGTAGGATGTGCACCTTATCTGATAAAAGATATGGAAAACGGTCTGCTCTATGATTCAAGCTATGAGGATTTCTGCAAAAAGGTTCTCATGCTGATGGAGGATACCTCTCTTATAGACAGACTCGGTGCAAATGCGTACAAGACGATCTGTGAATACTGGAATCCCGCAAATGCGGCCACGCAGATAATCAGATTTTATAATAACTATATTGATAACAAAATTGAACCGCCGACAGAAGGACCGCTGTCTGTGGCAGAGGACATCAAACCAGTATGAAGATCACAGTCATAGTTCCTGTTTACAACATAATAGACTGTCTGGAACGCTGTGTTATGAGCATCATCAATCAGACATACAAGGATCTTGAGATCATACTTGTTGATGACGGATCTACTGACGGAACAGCAGCGCTTTGTGATGTTCTGGAAACAAAGGATATCAGAGTCAGGGTGTTTCATAAAGAAAACGGCGGATCATCTTCTGCAAGAAATCTCGGGCTTAAGCATGCGACCGGAGATTACATAGGATTTGTTGACAGCGATGATTATATCGAACCTGATATGTATGAACTGTTAGCCGATGCTGTCATTCGCAACAATTCTCTGATGGCTCAGATATCGAGAGATGAGATAAATGAGGACGGCAGCAGGAGAGATGATGTATGCATCCCGCCAGATGAGGAGCTGATCATAACGGGCAAGGACATGCTTAAAGAGCTGTTAATGCACAGAGGCGACTGCTCGTTCTGTACAAGGATATGCGCCAGAAAGCTGTTTGAAGAAAGAAGCTTTCCGGAAGGAGAACTCAATGAGGATTTCAGACTTTTGACCGAGATGCTGCCGTTTATAGATAGCTTCCCGATCCTTCCGAAGCAATGCTATCATGTATACTATCGCATGAACAGCAACAGCAGAAGATCAGACAGGGATGATTTTTCGAGAGTATTTGAGGATATTGTTGTCAATGCAGACAGGATACAAAGGACTGTAGATGATAGATACCCAGAACTCAGAGAAGTGGCATTCAGGTTCGGAATGGTCCAGAGACTCGACTACATGCTTCACATTCCGATAAGCATGATGAATGCAGAGAACAAGTTTTATCGTGAAGTTGCAATCTATATGAGAAAAAACAGACTGCATGCAGTAAAGAACAGGATACTTACAAAGAAAAACAAGCTATATATCCTGCTTCTTGGAACAGCACCCAAAACGGTCCGTTCAATACATGAAAAAAAGATGCAAAGGGGAGGTCGTAAATGAAATACGTATATCCGGATGGAAAACCAAAGGCACTCACATTCAGCTATGATGACGGAGAGCACTATGACCGCAGGCTTGTCGGCATATTCAATGAATACGGTTTGAAGGGAACCTTTCATCTGAATTCCGGCAATCTCGGCAAACATACTCCCGGCAATATATATGTTGATCCTAGCGAGATCACTTCACTTTATGAAGGTCATGAAGTGGCCTGTCACGGTGTGCATCATAAGAACATGCCTCGCATACCGCTGTCTGTAATGACAAGAGAACTGTATGAAGACAGGATCGCGCTTGAAAAATATACCGGAAAGATAGTTCAGGGCTTTTCTTATCCGTTTGGAAACTATACTCCCGAGCTTATAGAAGCTCTTAAGGCAGTCGGACTTAAATACGCCCGTACCGTGGAAGCAACACATGGTTTCTTTCCTCCGGGAGATTTTATGATGTGGCATCCTACATGTCATCATGACGAGGACCTTATCGAGGAGGGAAAGAGATTTTTGGATGTTCCGGACTATATTGAGCTTCCTCTCATGTATGTATGGGGGCACAGCTTTGAATTCGGCAGATCGGGCGACTGGACTGTAATCGAAGAGTTTGCAAGGATGATGTCACAAAAAAGCGACATCTGGTATGCGACTAATATGGAGATATATGACTATCTGACAGCAATAAGATCACTAGAGTATTCAGCTGACGAGAGCATGGTTCATAATCCGTCTGCCGTAAGCGTATGGTACGAGCAAAACGGACAGATCCTTGAGATAGGACCCGGAGAAACGAAAACAGTATAGGACTGAGCATTTTCCAATATGGAAACAAAAACATCATTTAATGAAAAACTAAATAAGCATATGTCTTTTATCATACTTGCTGCAGGGATACTTGTAAGATTCATATATGTCTTAAAGAGTACGATATATGACAGACAGTACGATATAGGAATGATCGATCTTGATTCGCCAACGACTGTGTCCGGCGGACATCTTGCATATATCCAGTATCTGTATCAGAATATGAAGCTTCCGGATGTGGATCCTTCTACTGTGTATCAGTTTCATCATCCGCCGATCCATCATTTCATCTCAGCCGTGTTCATGAAGTTTGTGAGTATATTCACAAGCAATACTGATGTGATAGAGGAATCCATGCAGTGGGTACCCTTTGCATGCTCTGTTGTCATTCTCATAGCTTCACTAAAGATAATGAAAAGATTTATGATGGATGAGAAGGCTCTTTGCTTTGGCTTGGCGCTTCTTTGCTTCCATCCGTCTCTCATCCTGCTTTCGGGAAGTGTCAATAATGACTGCATGGCACTCATGTTTAGTGTACTCAGCATACTGATGACAATGGTCTGGCTGGAAAAGCGCGATATCATAAGCATTATCGGTGTTGCTGTTTTTTTAGGACTGGGAATATCTACAAAGCAGAATGTAGCTGAGCTGGCGTTTGCTATCGGACTTATTTTTCTGATCATCCTTATAAGAGAGATCAAAGACAGGAAGAATCTTTCAAAACTAATTGTGCAGTATATTGCTGCGGGTGCAATATCGATCCCTGTAGGGATGTGGTTCTATATAAGAAATCTTGTAAAATACGGCATGAGTATCTTATGGGTATATGATCTTGGAAACGACAGCTGGCAGTATACCGGAAACTACTCTGTCATCAACAGATTCCTGTGGCCCGTACCATCGGAGATGATAGATAACTTTACTCATTTTAAGATAGGATGCGGCTATAATGTATGGATGCAGATCATGCGTACCTCTGTTTTAGGGGAATGGGACATGGCTTCTGTATCAAAGCCGATAAAGCTTATAGCTGTGCTGCTCATGTTTACAGGTATATTCATAGCTTTTATAGCCTTTTTATGCATGATCAGAGTTTTTGTGCTAAAGGACGAAAATGCACCAGTCTATGACAGGCTGTACAAAGTCCTGTTTGCAGCGGGATATGTATCGGTGATGATAAGCTATCTTGTTTTTGCCTATAAATATCCTCAGCAGTGCAGTATGCATTTCAGATATATTGAGATCACGCTGATATTTACGACAGCAGCTCTTGCCATAAGCTACGGCAGGCTGAAAACAAAGCATATGAGAATTATCTGGAATACGGGACTGTGTGTATTTGGCATGCTCAGTCTGATCATGTGTGCAGTATGGTGCTTGCAGTGAGATAAAAAAGATGAACAAGGTTAAGAACATAAAGCAGCAAAAGGGAATATTTATCACAGCCGGGATAGTACTACTATCCCTTTTTGCTGTGTTTATCGCTGACGGTTTTTATCCTTTTGGAAGCGGGTCAGTTGCCGCTCTTGATCTTAATTCACAGTATCTGCCGCTGTTATACAGATTTTATGATATAGTGACAGGCACAAAGAATCTGGCTATTGATCTTCATATCGGCGGCGGTATAAATCTATACAGTGACAGTCTGACTGAACTTGTAAATCCTTTCAACTATATACTGCTTTTGTTTAAAAGAGCGGATCTTTACAAAGCAGTAAATATCCTGGTAATACTCTATACGATTGCCGCATCATTATCGGCTTATCTTGTTCTTGACAGGATATCAAAAAAGACGGACAGCTTTTTAAAGATCGCACTTTCTGTAACTTACGGCATGTCATACTACATGGCTTATCAGTATGAGATCATCAGATGGATGTATATCGTAGTACTGTTCCCGTTTTTATATCTGGCGCTTCTAAGACTGCTTGAGGATAAAAAGCCTTTTGCATTCATATTCCTTCTGGCATATATATTTGTTTTAAGTCTTCAGTTCGGCATACAGTTGAGCATGTTTTCGTTTGTTTACAGCATATGCTTTATCTTTAATGAAAACAGAAACGGCACAAAGAGGACTGTTGATGCGCATAAATGTCTCCTGATCGGGATATCGCTTATAGCATCTGTACTTCTGTCCGGATTTTCGACATATCCTGCAATTATCAACATTCTGAATTCGGCAAGATCCACACAGAATTCATCGATCCTTACAGTCATAACTCATCACGGACTTGACAATCTGCCTGAAAGACTTCTGGAAATATCAAATCCGGTGGTACTCGGTCTGTTTGTGGCCATAGTATTCATTCTTAAAAAAGATACGATAAAAGCACTCAAAGGATCAAAAACCGTTGCCTTTGCATTGACAGCAATGATCGTAACCGTGATCATCGAACCTGTAAATCTATTGTGGCATCTTGGATCCTATCAGTGCTTCCCGGTAAGATACGCTTACTGCATTGTATGGCTTGGCATAGTACTTGTCACAGATCTTATAAATGTATGTCCGTACAAAGAAAAAGCACAGGATAAAAAGATCCTGAATGCAGTTATAACATGCCTGTGTTTTTTGACTGGTCTTGTGCTCATATCTTTTGTCTATATAAAAAGACTCATGTTTTCGCAGGCGTTTGCGACCCTTGATATCAGCGGGATGTGCAAAAAGGAAACACTGTATATTTTTCTTATCGCTCTTGTGATCTCAGCACTTACTGCATGTGTGATGATCACTGTGCTTAAGGGACGTAATAACAGGATCTTTTGCATCGAGACAGTTTTTCTTTCAGCCCTTATGGGAACGAT
>JAGCXJ010000271.1 GCA_017961385.1 Lachnospiraceae bacterium | reverse complement strand
GCGAGAGGCATTTCATCATGTATGAAGCGCTCAGAAAAGGCGCAACTGTTGATGAGATCTATGATCTTACAAAGGTAAAGAGGTACTTCATCGAGCAGATGAAGGAACTTGTTGACGAAGAAGAGGCTCTTGCGGCCCACAAAGGCGCAGTGCCTTCCGACGAAGCCCTCATACAGGCCAAGAAAGACGGATTCTCTGATAAGTACCTCAGCCAGATCCTTGATGTCCCTGAAGATGACATCAGGAACAGAAGGCTGGCCCTCGGCATGGAGCAGGCGTGGGAAGGCGTTCACGTAAGCGGAACCGAGAACAGCGCTTATTATTACTCAACATACAACGCTTCCGACAAGAATCCTGTAAATGAAGACAGGCCGAAGATCATGATCCTCGGCGGCGGTCCCAACAGGATCGGACAGGGCATAGAATTTGACTACTGCTGCGTACATGCAGCCATGGCATTGAAGAAGCTGGGATTCGAGACCATCATAGTAAACTGCAACCCCGAGACTGTTTCAACAGACTATGATACATCAGACAAGCTCTACTTTGAGCCTCTTACAACAGAGGATGTACTCAGTATATATAAGAAGGAAAAGCCTCTTGGCGTTATCGCTCAGTTCGGAGGTCAGACACCTCTTAACCTGGCAGCAGAGCTTGAAAAGAACGGCGTAAAGATCCTTGGAACATCTCCTGCGGTTATCGACCTTGCAGAAGACAGAGACCAGTTCCGTGAGATGATGGATAAGCTCGGCATCCCGATGCCCGAATCAGGAATGGCAGTAACCGTTGAGGAAGCTAAGCAGATCGCAAGCAAGATCGGATATCCGGTAATGGTACGCCCTTCATATGTTCTTGGCGGAAGAGGAATGGAAGTTGTTTATGATGACGATCAGATGTCAGAATACATGGCAGCGGCTGTAGGCGTTACACCTGACAGACCCATACTTATAGACAGATTTTTAAATCACGCTCTTGAGTGTGAAGCAGATGCTATCGCAGACGGAAAGCATGCATATGTTCCTGCAGTAATGGAGCATATCGAACTTGCCGGAGTTCACAGCGGTGACTCTGCATGCATCATTCCTTCAGTTCATATCTCTGAGGAGAATGTAAAGACTATAAAGGAATATACAAGAAAGATCGCAGAAGAGATGCATGTAAAGGGACTTATGAACATGCAGTATGCTATAGAGAACGGAAAGGTTTACGTGCTTGAAGCTAATCCGAGAGCAAGCCGTACAGTACCGCTCGTATCAAAGGTATGCAACATCCGCATGGTTCCTCTTGCAACTCAGATCGTTACTGCAGAGCTTACGGGAAATGAGTTCTCTGTTCAGTCACTGGGTGAGAGAGAGATACCTTACTACGGAGTAAAGGAAGCTGCATTCCCGTTCAATATGTTCCCTGAAGTTGACCCGATCCTCGGACCTGAGATGCGTTCAACAGGTGAAGTACTTGGCCTTTCAAAGTCATACGGCGAAGCATTCTTCAAGGCTCAGGAAGCTATCCAGTCAAAGCTTCCGCTTAATGGAACAGCACTCATCTCTGTAAACGGAAAGGACAAGGAAGAAGTTGTTGATGTTGCAAAGAGCCTTGAATCAGACGGATTTAAGATACTCGCAACCAGCGGTACATATGATGTCCTTACGGCAGCAGGCGTACATGCTGAATGCGTAAAGAAGCTCTACGAAGGAAGACCTAACATCAACGATATGATAACAAACGGAGATATCGATCTTATAATCAACTCGCCTATCGGAAAGAGCAGCGTACATGATGACAGCTATCTTCGTAAGGCAGCTATAAAAGCAAAGGTTCCTTATGTGACAACAGTGGCAGCTGCAAGAGCGACGGCAGAGGGTATCCACTACATCAAAGCCAATATCGGAAGCAAGCCAAAGTCACTTCAGGAGTATCACAGCGAGATCAAGTAAAATTGGTTAATTTGCACAAAAAAGCCCTTTTTTAAAGGGCTTTTTTTTACGCCGTCTGCATTTCGTGCTCGAATTTCTGCATTTCGTGCAAAAATCGACTATTTTTTGGCATTTGATGGTAGTATAATCACATGATTACACATATGGAATAAGACAACCAAATATGTGATATGAACGTGCTCCCGATAAGGACAAAAAATCCTGTGGCGGACGAGGAAATGTATGAGCATTATCTTAAGACAAAAGATGAGGCTGATATAAGATCTCTGCTCGAGCGATACAGGGAGAGCCTTACTCTGTTTCTGTTCGGACTTGTGAACAACATGGAGGATGCCGAGGACATCATGATGGAAACCTTTGCGCTTGTGGCGCTCGGAAAGACACCGTTTCTTGGCATAAGCAGTTTCAAGACTTGGCTCTTCGGAATTGCCAGGAACAAGGCGAAGATGTTCATAAGAAAGTACGGGAAGGAAGTTGAAACTGCACCCGGAAAAAGAAATGACATTGATGTCACATGCCTTGAAGACGGAATTCTTTCACAGGAAAGAAACAGGGTGATCTATGAAGCTCTTAACAGCTTAAGATCCGAATATGCGAATGTTCTCTATCTTTATTACATAGAAAACATGAAGCATGAGAGTATCGCAAAGATACTGGGCAAGACAAAAAAGCAAACTTATGATATCCTATATGAAGGACGTAATGCCTTAAAGAGTGTTCTGGAAGGCATGGATTACGAATTCTGATAATGGGAGAAACTAAAGGTGGATGCTGATCTTTTGGAGATAATCGTCACAGCGATACAGGTGATCGTTCTTCTTGCAGTGGTTTATGGCTTGGTAGATCATATCAAGAGCAGAAAAGTAGATCTTCCTGCAATTCTGTCTATGTTTGCTCTGTTCAGCTTTCTGCTTAACGATATTTATTGGCTGTGCTTTGAAATTCTTTATCCAGGGGAGAAAATGCCCTTTTCTGTCAATGCAATAGGTGAATATGCGTTTTTGATGCTGCTTGTATCCATGTACAAGCAGCTTTTTGATTCCTATAAACTTAAAATTTCAATAGAAAACGGGATCATCGCTGTCATGACAGCGATATATATGTGCTTATGGATCAGATG
>JAGCXJ010000270.1 GCA_017961385.1 Lachnospiraceae bacterium | reverse complement strand
TTTTCTTTAACAAATATTGATTCACCGCGGGCATCCTGTCCGATATATACACTTACTTCAAATACTACAGGCTTGTTTGCTTTAAGAAGGCAAACTGTAGAACCTGATGAATATGCATCATATGTATCTGTTATAAGTGAAACAGAAGGGAATACCTTATCCTTAACACTCTTTGTGATATCAATCTTATCTTTATTATAATACTTGATATCCAACTCTGTAGGAACATCTACCTGAACAAGATTAGTGGATATACCTAATGAAGCGATATCTTTTTCAGTTACGGAAATAGCCTTAAAGGAAGCCACCTGATCCTTATCACTCTTAAGAGCTACCTTATATGTAAGGTCTCCGGCAAAATCAGAATACATTGTAACTATAAGATTGTCGCCATCTGCCTTTACTTCCTTGATCAACGTAAAGTCGATCTTAACATCACCTATCTCATAATAGATTTCAAGATCGGAAGCTTTAACATTAGCCGGATTAGATATACCCGAAACAACGATGGTATCAAGTGCCGACTGCTTAACTGTTAACTTTGTGGCTACAGGAGTAGGGGTAGGTGTAACTGTAGGAACAGGCTTGTCCTCTCCCTTAACTGTAACGTTAAAGCTCTTTGAATAAATGGTTCCCTTATAAGTAGATGTCTGATAAGTTTCAGCCTTAATGGTATATGTACCGGCCTTATCAAAGGTCACCTTATATTCTGTTCCGTAAGAACCTGTCTTCTTAAGCGTTACGTTAGATGATGAACAGGTAAGTCTTCTGTAATCATCATCAGCGGTTCTGGGCATTTTAACGGTAATGGAATCACCAACCTTATATTCCTTGCCATCAGCTATACCGCTTACTTCAAAGTTCTTGTCTGCATTCTTCTTAACGGTAATGGGAAGGATCTTTGTAGCGATCGTAGTCTCATCCTTCTTATTTCTAACGATGATCACTACCTCAGTCTCGCCTCTCTTCTTTGCTGTAGCTTTACATGTCTTGTTGCTTACGGAAACGATAGAAGGATCTTCCGATTCAAGCTTAACATCCATAGTCTTTGAATCAAAACCATTAAGCAGTTTTTTGATCTTAACAAAACTATAGTAAGGAGCTTTCTTTCCGTTTGCTTTCTTTCCTACACAGCCTCCGAGATATAAAATCTTGGAAGACTTTTTCAAGGAAATTTTCTCGGCAGCCTGTACAGGTACTGCACCGATGATAAGTACAAGTGCAAGAACAAGTGCCAAAAGTTTTGTTGCTTTTTTCATACTTTTCCTCCATTTTGTTGATTGTTACTATTGTTTAGTGATAAGTCTGTCAACCAAAGCGGTTTTTACATGATCACCGAAGTATGGATTGGGAATCAGGAACTCCACACTTCTGACATATACGCTTCCGGTGGCCGACTCAGCACAGTCAACCTTTGTTATATATTTACTTATGTCCTCACCTTCAAAAAAGAAAGTAAAGTACGAAGTAACATCATTTCCCCAGCTTTTACCACTGTATGATTGCAGTTTCTGGGTTACTTCTATATCCGGAGTCAGATCAACCACATGAATACTTAATGTATCACAAATGGCTATCTCAGATGTTTTTTCACCGGCTCTGACACTGTAGACTGTTATAGTATATGTGCCCGGTAAAAGTCGGGAGCCGTCTGTATATGGAACGAATTCTATGTCCATATACGATGATATTATACACGGATCATTCTCGCCTATATAAGTTTTTGTTCCATCTTCCGAGGTATGTTCTATGGTGATTCCATAAAAACATTCACCGGGTTCCACTCCAAAATATTCGGCATTGCATCGGACATCCGGACGTTTTTCAAAAAGATATCCGACTCCTTCTCCTATGTAATAACCAAGATAGGAAATCTTTACATTAACATAGGTGCTCTTGGGAGGATTTTTCCCAAGCCCTACCGAATTATCGATTATCAGGCTTCCTTCGGATTCCAATTTATATTTATAGGATGTTTCCTCCGGATTGTAAGGATAATCACAAAGTGTTATCTTCAGCTCCTCATAAATACCCGCCGTAGAGATCCTGACATTTGCCACTATCGGTTCAGATGTGGCCGGGCACTCCCACCCATATATAATGAATCTCCCGGGAGCCATTTCATGAATCACCAGTTTTTTATCATCATCTGCGCCTGAAGGAATTTCCTCAGCTGCCAACTGCGCCCCTTCAATCACTTCACCATACTGATCTATAAGGTCCGCTTTTATCAATATATAATCTTCTACAAACTGATCGGTATTTAATCGTTCAGAACTTAAATCTAAAGATATCTTATCAGGTTTTCTTTTAGGAAGTACTTCTATAGAAAACGTTCCCAGTACTTCTTCCTCTCGAAAAACTATAATTCCGGTTTTTCCTTCTTTATTCAGTACAAGCCTGTATCCGCCATCCTCGGTCCTTCCGCCGGCAAGTGCGATTTTCTGGTCTCCTACCAGAATAGACGTAATGCCCGCATCTTTCATATTCTTATAGCTTCCGTCATCCATTTCAAAGAGACCTTCAAAAATAACACTGTCTCCCAGCGGTACAGCATTGACGCTTTTTTCGCCGGGTACAATATAACTTTCCCCTTCATGTTTTAAAGAAAAGATCATATTGCCTGTCAGAACAGTCCCTTTAGCCGGAAGAGACTTGATAACTGCCGATGCCGTCAGAGTTTTCTTACCATCTGCGCTGTTATCCGATATCTCAAGAACAGCTGATACATTTACTGTATTATTACTTTCAACAATGTGAAGCCTGCCTCCATTGATGAAAGCCTTTAAACTATCCTCTGCGCTTACCGCCAGCTTTATTTCTCTGTCAAGATTTTCCTTTACTGCGGCTGTTATATCCATTCCATCAGCATTGTAATAACGGAACGATAATGCGGTATTTTCATCGGCCCTTATTTCTCTTTCAAAAATCTCAAAGTCCGTTACATCACCGATATCTTCAGCTCCCGAGGTAAACTCAAATGTTATCCCGTCATAATCCAGTTGATATTTTTTACGGCTTCTTAAAGGTTCAAAGA
>JAGCXJ010000269.1 GCA_017961385.1 Lachnospiraceae bacterium | reverse complement strand
CTGCATCGGATGCGGATTATGTACAAGGAACTGTCCGATGAATAATCTGTCATTAAATGATGGTAAAGCAACAGCATCAGATAAATGTGCGATGTGCTACAGATGTCTGAATATCTGTCCCAAACAGGCGATCACAATTCTGGGAAAGCAGGTTTATGAACAGTGCCGGTATGAAAAGTATAAAGATTGATATATTAATATGGATAAATGGGATATGTTATAACTGGATTATCTGAATAATATTCATAAAATTCCTGCCGGTTTTGCTAGATAAATCGAGGGATAAACGGAAAATATTGGAACAAATATTGGAACTGGGCAAAAAACTAAGGGTCCCAAATCTCTGGAACCCTTGATTTTACGGCATCGGGGTGACAAGATTCGAACTTGCGACCTCTACGTCCCGAACGTAGCGCTCTACCAAGCTGAGCCACACCCCGTTTTTGACACATGAGTCATTGTATATTATTTTTTGGAAAAAAGCAACAATAATGAAATAATAAATAAGGTAAATCGTTTTTTCACTCTTATGATTTGTTAAGAAATTATAAAATTAATATTTTTTTGAAAAAAAGTGTTGCCTAAGTGAAAAAGATATGATAGTATTGCTACAGTAAATCACAGAGCGATAGGAAAGGCAAAGCAGTCGAAAGGCTGTGACGCAAAACTATAGGGCCTCAAGTATGGCAGCCAGTTGCAGTAGTGAAGACTTCGGCAACGCGGTGCCGGGGTTTTTTTAGTATCAAGTGATTTATCACACTAATATAGTTAGTTCCACCTTCATTCCTTCAATAGTGCCCGCGACTCATTTATTGAGTTACGGGCACCTTCATTGTTTGGAAGAGTTTTATATATACCGGAGATAATAAGATGAATTCAAATAAAAAGATGTTTATAGGTTCAGCCATTTGTTTTGCACTGTTTATTCTTTTTACGATCCTTGTAAAGAACGTGAATGTTATGCCCGTTGGTCCGCAAAACAGCGAGGTTGGGTTTGCTTCCTTAAATAAGGCCGTTGCAGACAGCCTTCCTTATAATGAGTTCATGTATGATGTAAGTGAGGTGCTGGGTTATCTTGCTATTTTGACAGTCGGGATATTCGGACTGTTCGGGATCATGCAGCTTTTTATAAAGAAGGGATTTAAAAATGTAGACAAGGACCTGTATATCCTTTGCGGGCTGTATGTATGTGTTCTTTTAAGCTATGTGATTTTTGAAAAGGTCATCATAAATTACAGACCGGTCATAATCGAGGGAGAGCTTGAAGCTTCATATCCCTCGTCTCATACAATGATGTCAGTTACATTTATGCTTGCTGCTATTCAGCAGTTTTCAATGAGACTTAAAAAGGCAAATACAAGAAGACTCATTATCGCAGCATGCGCAGTTATCGGTATCGGTATCATAGTTACCAGATTTTTATCCGGTGTTCACTGGGTTACAGATATAATCGGAGCAGTTCTTCTTTCTGTTGCGTGGTTTCTTATGTATTTTGGGGCTATCAGAACAATATATCCCAAAAAATCAAGCGATCAGATCTGATCGAAATCTCAAAAAATACAAAAAAAACACCGACCCCACGGCTCGCAGTCCGCAAAATCAGTGCCTCAGATGCGCGATCAGGGGCTCGAACCCTGGACACCCTGATTAAGAGTCAGGTGCTCTACCAACTGAGCTAATCGCGCTCACATATGAAGATATACCGCTCATTTGCGGCACAAGTGGTATTATAGTATAATATAAAAATCTTTGCAAGACTTTTTTAATAAATTTTTATTTTTCCCCTAAAAGGACGATATTACAATGATTTTCGAGAGTCACGCACATTTTGATGATGAAGCTTTTGATGAAGACAGAGATAAACTGCTGTCTGATATTCAGTCGCATGGTATAGAGACGATAGTCAATGTTGCGGCAAGTCTTTCTTCCGTTGAATCAACACTTAAGCTTTCTCATCTTTATCCGCATGTTTATGCGGCAATAGGTGTTCATCCGAGCGAGACGCTGGAGCTTAACGATAAAAATCTTGATCTTTTAAGACAGAGAATGAAAGATGAAAGATGCGTAGCTGTTGGAGAGATCGGACTTGATTATCATTTCCTGGATGAATATCCTGATCCTGATAAAAAAACCCAGAAGATCTGGTTTGAAAAGCAGCTTCAACTTGCAAGAGAGTTAGACAAACCTGTTATCATTCATTCAAGAGATGCTGCGGCAGATACACTTGAAATAATGAAGAAATCCGAGTATCGCGATCTAAAGTTTGATATGCACTGCTATTCATATTCGAAAGAAATGGTAAAAGAGTTGAATAAGCTTGACTGCTACTACGGGATAGGCGGAGTGATCACTTTTAAGAATGCGAAAAAGCTTATAGAGGCTTTACAGGAAATGCCCTTAAACAGGATCATGCTCGAGACGGACTGTCCTTATCTGGCACCGACACCGCACAGAGGAGAGAGAAACAGTTCTTATTATCTTCCTTTAGTGGCGAGTAGAATAGCCGAGCTTAAGGGATTAAGTTATGACGATGTTGTGAGCATTACCTGTGATAATGCAAAACGTTTCTTTAATATGTAGAAAACAGAGGTTTATATGGCATATCTCGGAATACCTGCCAATACAATGGCGATACTAAAGAAATATAATTTTTCATTTCAGAAGAAATACGGACAGAACTTTTTGATAGATACCAACATCCTAGAAAGGATCATATCGGAATCAGAGATCACCAAAGATGACTGTGTACTCGAGATAGGTCCGGGTATCGGTACTATGACTCAGTATCTGGCAGAATCGGCTAAAAGAGTAGTTGCTGTCGAGATAGACAGATCACTTATACCTATCCTTGAGGATACTCTGTCTGGATATGATAATGTCACAGTGATCAATGATGATATCCTAAAGGTTGATATACAAAAACTTTGTGATAAGTATAATGACTCAAGACCGATCAAGGTTGTGGCGAATCTTCCTTATTACATTACCACACCGATAATCATGGGACTTTTTGAGAGCCATGTTCCGCTTAAGAGCATTACCATCATGGTTCAGAAAGAGGTTGCAGACCGCATGCAGCAAAAGCCTGGATCAAAGGATTACGGAGCACTAAGTCTTGCAGTCCAGTATTACGCAAAACCTGAGATCGTAGCGGAGGTTTCTCCCAACTACTTTATACCCAAGCCGAATGTATCAAGTGCTGTCATAAGACTGACACGATATGAGAATCCGCCCGTAGAGGTTGATGATGAGCATTTTATGTTTTCACTTATTAGAGCATCGTTTAATCAAAGACGAAAGACTTTAGCAAACGGACTTGCAAACGGCGGTCTGGGGTTAGACAGAGAGACTGTTAACAGTGTGCTGGAGAAAATGGAGCTTTCTCTGACTGTCAGGGGAGAAGCGCTAACGCTTGAACAGTTTGCCAAACTCAGTAACTTACTGGGAAAGAAGGGAAATTCATGAACGACAGATTGACAAAGTCAGATATAGAAAAGATGCAGCAGGAGATTGAGCACAGAAAACTGGTTATGAGACCACAGCTCTTAGTTGATGTAAAAGAAGCCAGGGCTCACGGTGACTTAAGCGAGAATTTTGAATACAAGGCCGCAAAAAAGGCAAAAAACCAGAATGAGAGCCGTATCAGATATCTTGAAAAGATGATAAAGACGGCACATATCATAGAAGATACTACTGCAGATGACGAAGTGGGTATCAACAATCAGGTAACTGTTCTGTTTGAGGAGGACGGCGAGACGGAAACTTACAAGATAGTAACAACCATTCGCGGAGATTCCCTAAAGAATCTGATAAGCATAGAGTCTCCTCTGGGAAAAGCTCTCATGCGCCACAAAGAGGGAGATCGCGTTGAGGTTTTTGTCAATGCGGACGTCAGTTACTTTGTAAAAATACTTAAGATCGATAATAACAAAGACGATTCAGACGACAAGATCAGGGGATATTAATACAATAATTAGGGGTTTTTGTAAAAAAACCACAATATATTGTATTTTTTGCTAAAGTATTTCATATTTCTGCCGATATACAATATGAAGGCGTAAGTGTATGGTCGTTATATGCACTTTCCTTCTAGATATACATGAGGTATTCCAATCACACTACAAGGAGGTAGAAATATGACAGTAAGTGCTATTTTAAACGGCAAGAACAACAACCGGAAGAATAACCAGCTCATCAGACCGGTACAGCCCAAACGTGGTACCAAAGCTAACGCTGTTGAATGTTCATATCAACTACTTCAGCAGCAGGCGATGATGGTGTACCAGAGATAAATTTCAGTCACAACGTGTTATAAAAAAGGATTGCTAAGAGCAATCCTTTTTTTTATACTTATTTAGAAATATTTCAAAAGGAGATGAGTCATATGAGAACCATAGATGTATCTGAAGTGACAGCTGCTCTTAAGGATATGTGCATAGAAGCCAATCATTTTCTGACAGATGATATGAAACAGGCTCTTTGCAATGCAAAGGATACTGAAAGATCACCTCTCGGAAAGCAGATAATCGGTCAGCTGCAGGACAATTTAAAGATTGCAGGTGACGATATGATACCGATCTGTCAGGATACCGGCATGGCGGTCATTTTTGCTGAGATCGGTCAGGATGTTCATTTTACGGGTGGAAATCTTGAGGATGCAATAAATGAAGGAGTAAGACAGGGCTATACTGAAGGATATTTAAGAAAGTCCGTTGTCGGGGATCCACTGATCAGGGAAAACACGAAAGATAATACTCCTGCGGTCATCCATTATTCGATAGTTGAGGGTGACAAGGTTAAGCTAACGATAGCGCCGAAGGGATTCGGAAGCGAAAACATGAGCAAGATATATATGCTAAAACCGGCAGACGGAGAAGAAGGAGTTAAGAATGCCATCTTATCGGCAGTAAAGGATGCCGGACCAAATGCCTGTCCGCCAATGGTAGTCGGAGTAGGTATAGGCGGTACATTTGAAAAATGTGCTTTACTCGCAAAGAAAGCACTGACCAGAGCCGTTAATAATCATTCAGAAATCGAATGGGTAAAAAACATGGAAGAAGAGATGCTTAAGCGCATCAATAAAACGGGAATAGGTCCGGGCGGACTGGGCGGTTCAACAACAGCTCTTGCTGTTAACATAGAAACCTATGCTACTCACATTGCGGGACTTCCGGTAGCAGTCAACATCTGCTGTCATGTAAACAGACACAGTGTTCGCGTACTGTAGGATAAGGAGAGAATTATAATGGACAGACATATTCAGACTCCTCTGAAAAAAGAGGATATAGAGAATCTTAACAGCGGAGATTATGTATATATAACAGGGACAGTCTATGTCGCAAGAGATGCAGCGCATAAAAGAATGGATGATCTGTTAAAGGAGGGAAAGGAGCTTCCCATAGATCTTAAGGATAATATCATCTACTACATGGGTCCGTCACCTGCAAGAGAAGGTCGTCCCATAGGATCGGCAGGACCTACGACCGCAAGCCGAATGGATAAATATGCACCAAAGCTTTTAGACCTTGGTCTTAAAGGGATGATCGGAAAGGGCAAGCGGACCGAACAGGTAAAGGAAGCGATCATAAGAAACGGATGTGTATACTTTGCTGCAGTAGGAGGAGCAGGTGCATTGCTCTCAAAGGCTATAGTAAGCAGTGAGATCGTAGCTTACGAGGATCTGGGAGCTGAAGCGATAAGAAAACTTGAAGTAAAGGATTTTCCCGTGATAGTTGTAATAGACAAGAACGGAAACAATCTTTACGAGTCAGCGATCAAAGAATACTGTGAGGAATAAAAAAACAAGAACGGAAGCGATCACTTCCGTTCTTGTTTTAGTATTAAGCGGAGAAAGAGGGATTTGAACCCTCGCGCCGCGTGAACGACCTACACCCTTAGCAGGGGCGCCTCTTCAGCCACTTGAGTATTTCTCCATAGCCTGAATATTGCCACTACCAATCATTCAGTTTCGCGTAGTCAACGCAAGTGTTATTATAAACATACCCAGGATAAAAGTCAATCATTAAAACACCAAAAGATACTCTTGTCACATAAATTGCTTTCATAGTACAATGAAAAAGCGAGGGTATATGTAATCCGATAAGGAGGAGCAAAACTATGGGACTATTGGATAAATTTATAAGAGAAGCAGGAAAACAGGTGGGTGAAAAGATCGCGGATGCGGCTGGAAAGACAATAAAGGATTCTCTGCAAAAAGCAGGATTTCCTGTAGAAGAGCAGGCGCAGCGCGCTACACAGACTTCTTCGTCAGCATCGGTTCAGACAGCTAGCAGCCCTGAGTCGGGATTCTCATGGGGAGAAACAATGCCTGATGAGGAAAATCAGTATAATTATGGCGGCACATATGTTGAGTACTTTGATCAGATTTTCAAAAACGAGTTTTCAGAGTACAGGGTTGAGCAGGAATCACTGCGCAAAGGCAAGATAACCGTATTTACATTTTGGAAGGATAGTACAAAAGCTCTTGTTGTGGAACTTCTGTCTGAGAACAGCCAGGCTGAGAATACAAGATTTCAGTGTAGCAGAGAAAAGATCCCTTATACACGCTTTTATTACAACCACCATGGATGGTGGAATACAAAGGCATATGTCATAAAGCGTACCCGTGATGCTTTAAATGCATAAGACAGTAACTATCGGTTTATAACAAAAAGAGAACGCTTTGCGCCTGTGGCGGATCCGGCGTGAAATATTACAGGCTTCGCAGGCAGCATTTTCACGTACGATCCCGTACATCCATGGAATTTCCATGGATTTAATATCTTCTCTTTTTGTTTGGATAAGAAATGAGACAGGTGTTTACACGGTCTCATTTTTTATTAGCGCCATAAACAGGAGATCAATATGTCCCTATTGGATGAACTTTCAAAAAAGGAAGTCTGGGAAAGATTTTATGAATATAAAACATCTTTAGCCTGTCCGAAGGATATTACCGGCAGACTCAGAGATTTTATAGACGGCAAGGAATATTTGCCTGTCTGTGATCGTATTGACAGCAACGAGAGGTTTGCTCTGCCGGCAAAATCCGTGATCAGTAAGCAGAGTTCACAAAAGAAAAGGATAGTATATACATATCCATATGCCGAAAATACGGTCCTTAAGCTGCTTACATATCTTATGCTTCGCAAGTATGACAAAATATACAGTGACAACCTTTTTTCTTTCAGACCGGGAAAAACAGCTCAGGATGCTGTAAGGATGCTTCTTAGGGATCCTTCTATATTCAAAAAGTATTCATATAAAGTGGATGTCAGCGATTATTTCAATTCAATTCCCGTAGACAGACTGTTGCCGGATCTTAAAGAAGTTCTTAAGGACGATCCAAGGCTGTTTGGATTTTTAAAGGGACTCCTTGAAGAAAAGTATGTTACCCAAAGAGGAAGCAAAGAAAGGATTCTGATTGAAAACAAGGGAATAATGGCAGGAACTCCGATAGCATCGTTTTATGCTGATCTTTATCTAAGAGAATTGGATCAGAATTTTTATGACAGACATGTAACGTACGCAAGGTATTCCGATGATATCATCGTATTCGCAGATACAAAACAAAAGATATCTGAGTATGCCGATGAGATAAAGAGCTTTCTATATAATAAGGAACTGAGAGTCAATCCATCAAAGGAGAGCTTTTGTGAGCCTTCACAGCCATTTGTGTTTTTGGGATTTTCACTTAGGGAAGGCAGCGTTGATATAGCACCTGCATCAGTTACAAAACTCAAACAGAAGATGCGAAGAAAGACAAGAGCTTTAATGCGTTGGAGAAAACGCAATGCATTGGAAGGAGAAAAGGCAGCAAAGGCATTTATCAGAGTATTCAACAGAAAACTGCTTGAAAGTTCAAAAGACAGTGAACTCAGCTGGGCTTACTGGTATTTCCCCATGATAACCACGACAGAAAGTCTGCATGAAATAGATATCTACGCACAGGACTGTATTCGTTACCTTATAAGTGGTAGACATACAAAAGCCCGATACAATATATTGTATGATGATATGAAAAAGCTGGGATACAGAAGTCTTGTAAATGCCTATTATGGGTAAACATAATAAAATCTTAAGAATTTTGATAAAATATGACGATTGACTGTAAATATATCGACTTCAGAATGGTAAATTTTGCACATTGCAGTATTATGTAAAGTATTTATACTTCTAAGGGTACGAAAAATTTTCATTTAGGAGGAGAAATATTATGAAAAAGAAAATCGTTATGGGACTTGTAACTGTAGGTATGGCTGCTATGCTTCTTGCTGGTTGCGGTTCAGACAATGCTGAGGCAACAACAGAGAACACAGAAGCTGTAGAGGAAGTAGCTGATGAAGCTGATACAGAAGTAGAAGCTGCAGAAGTTGAGACAGCTGAAGCTGATGAGACAGTTGTAATCGAGGATGCTGATGTAGCAACAGCTGCAACTGCTTCAGGTGTAGAGGCTGAAGAAGAGGCTGCTGAAGAAGAAGTTACAACAACTTCAGGTGAAGAGGTTGAGCCTACAGAAGAAGCAACAGAGAAGGTTGCTGAATAATCTGATAATAATATTGGATTATAGAAACACAAACGGCTGTCAGCAATGACAGCCGTTTTATGTTCTTTCTATATTATATCTTTTCCGTCGGAATGTGAGTTACTATCGTATCGTATCGTCTGTAGAGCTCCTGTACTCCGTTTTCCAGTATGTAGTAATGTCTT
>JAGCXJ010000268.1 GCA_017961385.1 Lachnospiraceae bacterium | reverse complement strand
TGATAGGATATCTCTTCCTCAGCGGACTCCTCAGTCTCCTCAGAGGTCTCCTCAGTCGTCTCTTCTTCGGTCGTATCCTCTTCCGCTTCCTCTTCGGAAGGATCACCGTCTGCGCCGCTACCAGGAATCGGCTGTGCGCATCCGCCAAACGCAACTGCCGACCCGAAGATCGACATGGCAATAACAAGTGCCAGTACGGCCTTTCTAAGTTTGATTCTCTTCATTTCATATACCTCTCATTTTCGAAAATATAAAATAATACTAACATCTGCAGAATACAATAATGTGAATAAACGGAGGCATTTTTGTTGCATCGTCAGCCGTCTATACGTCTTAACATAGTCTTTAACATTACTGTGACTTTTCTTAAACACCGCTTAGCGATGAATTAATCCCGGGCCGATAAGATAAGACCATAAAAGATTTCCGGGGGAGGAAAAGAAAATGATCATCTTAATGAGCAACATCAGAAAACTAATGGGCTTTATTGAATCCAAGAGAGAATACATGGTAGTAGCAGCCGTTCTCGGCCTTCTGGTCCTTTTTAAGGTCTGCTTCACATCAGGCACAAACCTGGGAGAGTTCATCTACTACATCGTTCACTGATAAACAAACCTGCTAACAAAAATTGGGACAGATTGTAACCTCAACATAAACATATCTTATTCTACACTGTCAGCGATCTCTTCAATATCATGTTCAAATGTGGCGATAGTTGAAGGAAAGATCTTCTTATTTTCTGTCTGATCGATTTCGTGTATTTTGTCATCAAAACTCTCGGCAAAGAACTCTGTATTTCCAACCTCGCCATCGAACCATAAACCCATATTGATAAAGAAGAACTTCATTTTTCCAATTCTGTCATTCTGTGCCCAATAGGTTTTGTCCCTGAGGAGTTTTTTCAGAGCTTTTACGTTCTTTATATCTTCCTTGTTATTATCCGGCATCTCTCCTCCGTATGCACCAAGCCTGTTCGGATCCAAACCATGTGAGGAGCCTATGCTTCCGAATTTAAGATTGGTCAAAGCTCCCAGCAGATCTCCAGATACTGTTGTCTCGTCAGAGCCATCGATAAAACCACTATGCTCATCGCATGTGAAGGCCTCAGCGTCTTCACCTTCACCTGCTTCCAGATAGATGTAATCTCGATAACCATAGTAATCTCTCAAAATCGAATATGCCTCCACAAAACCGTCACCCCAATCTCCCGGTAACAGTTTCTTGTAATAATCAGGATCTTCCTCAGTGGATATATTGACGTTTTTCTTGCTGATGACGAAATCAAAGAATATAAATTTTTCTGTTTCCGTCAGATTAATTCCATTTTGTCGCAATACAAAGTCCATATTGTTTTCGAAATCATCAAGTATAGATCGTCTATAACTATTTGAGAATAATGAATCTCTTCTCTCTTCCTGAATACCATTTACGAGTATGTCATCCAATGCGTGACCGAACTCATGAAAGAACGAACAGCTGCGTTCTCCGGTTTCTCTGCAATCCTCAGTTAAATGCAAACACAGTGTGCCATATGCGTAATATGGTTGTTCAAAAGGAGAACAATTTTCAACTCTGAACTTCGGGAGATATGATAGTATCAATTTTCTATAATTCGGCTTAGTAGTATAGAGATTATATTTGATAATATTAATATTCGAATCGATTACTTCGAGTTGAGAAGACGTTTGCCACCAATTTCTAATAGTCTTAAAAGAATCATCCACTATCTTTGCCGCATTTGGATTAAGTATCTCATAGACCGAGACACACGCTTTACGAGTTCTTTCCGACATCTCCTCTGCTGAAAAACTATAATCATAACGATTAAGTGTGTAATACTCATTAAGCGCACTCAATATCGGCAGATGTTTTACTCTGAATGCAATGTTGTTATTCGGTAAAGCGTTTATGATATAGAAGGCAAATGTGTCTATCATGTCCGTCTCATCTTGCGTGACATAATTTTTCTGCTTAAGCTTTTTGATGATACGGTTAATGTATTTCGACATTGCATCCGCGTTCAGGTCACCAATCTGTTTCTGATTCTTTAGGATCTTATCCCAGATATTTTCCTTTTTTTCTTTGAAATCATTTTTGTTAAATCCGACTGCATTAATGCTTTTCGCAGACACAGGTGTACCCTGATAAGTTCCCACACCGTTCAATACACTGTCGATCCTGATAAGTGCATTGTTGGCTTCCATAATGAGTTCTTTGATCTCTTGAGCAGAAGCTAAGACTGCGTTAGCCGTGTCATCAGCAGATGAGTAAAATCTCTCGAGATCAGCATAGAGTGACTCAAGTCGCGCCTTGACATGAAAGATCTCGTTCTGCGCATTTTTTGCTGCAGTCATGCATTCCGTCTTCGCTCCCGAACCTTTGAAAGGAACAGTAATGTTATTGATAGCTGAAGTATAGTCAGGGTCGCTGACGGATTCTTTTGTTCTGCTAATTTCAGATTTAAGTCTTGCTTTGTAATCGTCTGAATAATATCTCATAGTCATATACCTGATCTTTAATTTAACGTATTGTCCGAATCGGCATTCTCGAAATTTGAAAGCACTTGTTCCAGATATCTTTCCGTAGATGCGTATACTCTGTTATAGTTATTGCAAAAAGCGTTGTACTCACTTAAGCATTCATTGATCTCATTTATCACAGTGCCGCCGGAGCGTTCTATCAGCTCAGCTTTCTGATCGATATTATTGGCGCTTCTGTCTTCCTTAAATCTCGCAACATCTTTAGATAATTGACTAAGATTTACTGTTATTCTCTTACCCATATCATCAGTCCTCCGGTATGTTACTTGCGATCTTATCTTCTTCGTCCAATATACCGGTCTTAAGCATATAAAAGAGATTGTCGATCATGACATCAACCTCTTCCATTGAACTGGATATGGCATTCATCTGTGCCCTAAGAGCAACAATTGCCGCCTTGGCAGAGCTCTGGTCAGTCTCTTGAAAATCACCGTTTCCGATGTGTATTAGTCGTTTATTGTAATCTTTCATGGCTTTTTCGACCTGGCAGCCGATACCGCCCGCAGAATGGAGCTCAGAATACTGCCTGATCTCATTTTCATCTAAATAATCGATCATACTCATATAAGAAGCCTCCTTTACAAAAGTCGACGCACATCCGACTCTGCAACGTCAAACTCATAGGTACATACACTTCTTACTAAGTAATGTAATAAGTTATCACAGTACTTATCGACTATAGGTGAAGTCCTGTCCAGATATTTTATGTTGTTATAAAGTGTCCCAGAATCATTTTCATATGACCATCTGCAGCTGTCTGTTGCATCCAGGAGCGCCTGCAGGGTCTCGTTTTATTCTATATCCATATTTAATCTCCTCAAAACATACATACTAAACTATCGGCCGAAGCTGAATGCACATCATCAAAAAGCGATTACAAAAGTGCTTCGCTTCCCTATTCAGATCTCGTCCGAGAAAAAATATTCAATTGTTAGGCTGTCTTAAATTTAAATCTCCTTTTGTTTAAAACTTTCTCATTTCCCATTGCTAAAAAGTTTTCGCCGTAATTATATCACACCTTATACCGATTCTGATATATTCATTATTTCAGATCGATCAATTCAACTTCATATTCCAGGTCATGAGCCCGTCGGTATATATCTTACCGTACATCTTGTTCTCATCGCCCTTGGTCTCATAGTCTATTGACCCGTCAGAGTTCTCAGTCTTTTCCAGTTTCTGACCTACCAGCTCATCTCCGAGATAAGCCTTGGCATTATCTATGGTGTCGAACTTGATGAAGATCGTCTTCAGGTTTTCCTTATAGT
>JAGCXJ010000267.1 GCA_017961385.1 Lachnospiraceae bacterium | reverse complement strand
GGTCAGTGCGGAATGAATATATACAGAGGCTGCAGCCACGGCTGTATCTATTGCGACAGCAGGAGCAAGTGCTACAGGTTTACGCATCCTTTTGAGGATATTGAAGTCAAGCAGAATGCACCCGAGCTTTTGGAGAATGCATTAAAGTCAAAAAGAAAAAGATGCATGATCGCAACCGGAGCAATGTCAGATCCTTACATGCACTGCGAAGAAAAACTCCGAATGACAAGAAAGTGTTTAAAGATTATAGCCAAATACGGGTTTGGGGCAGCGATACAGACCAAGTCTGATCGCATCCTTGAAGATATCGATCTTTTGGATACGATCAATAAAAACGCCAAGTGCGTGGTACAGATGACTCTTACTACATATGATGACAGGCTGTGTTCGATAATAGAACCGAATGTGTGCAACACCAAAAGAAGGATCGAGGTCCTTGAAAGGATGAAAGACAGAGGCATACCGACTGTTGTGTGGCTTTCTCCCATCCTGCCTTACATCAATGATACAGAAGCAAATATTGAGAGTATCATCAGTGAGTGCATTCGGGTAGACGTAAAGGGTATCATATGTTTTGGAATGGGGATGACTCTCAGAGAAGGGGACAGGGAGTACTACTATGACGCACTGGACAAGCATTTCCCCGGACTTAAGCAAAAGTATATAGAAACATACGGCAATGCATATGAACTTGACAGTCCGAATTCCAAAAGTCTGATGAGACTGTTTAAGGACATGTGCAAAAAAAACGGCATCATGTACAGACCGGATGAATGCTTTGAATATATCAGGACACTGCCGGATAGATATTCGCAGATGTCGCTGTTTGATATGCAGGGAGTATGATGGAAAGACCAGAATTTGACAGAATAAAAAGCTATGAGGAGTTCTCAAGATATTACTGGTACAGGGAAGAACTCATAAAG
This sequence comes from Lachnospiraceae bacterium, assembly GCA_017961385.1. Taxonomy (GTDB): domain Bacteria; phylum Bacillota; class Clostridia; order Lachnospirales; family Lachnospiraceae; genus Colinaster. The sequence continues at coordinate 5,780 of JAGCXJ010000267.1, read as the reverse complement.
ATATGCAAGAGCTTAGGACTTAGGGCCGACGGAGGCAAGATCGAACTTAACAGAGTCATAGAGGCGTACTTTAATGGAGAAAGGATCCTTCCTGTAAAAAAGAAAAGGGCCTTAGTTAATGACAGAAATATCAAACTGACAAAAGACAGCGGAATTATCGAGTGCGGTTTTACTTTCGGCGACAGGTTCAGAGAATTCTTTAAAAAGGAAACCGGAGAGGATAATTTCAGGTTTAATGTTGACATGGTCGCCACAGTCAAGGCTGTAAAGGAAAGTGATGACCGCACATTTACGCTCGGTGATCTTCTTGATATATACTACGGAAAAAAGACTTATGCAAAGTATGACAGGTCAGCTCTTTTGTGGAACAGATTCGTAAAGGATTTCTGTGCGGATGATGCGACTGCGATCTATAATGAAAGGCTGAAGGCTGCAGCAGCGCTTTGGAAGATTGTTCGCGAATCGGATATGAAAAAAGAGTATTCTCATCAACTGTTTGAAAGATATAAAGGGATCATAGATGATAACGATAAGTAAAAAGCAGGCAAGACAGTTTATCCTGTCAAAGCAGGGTCTGATAGGCCCGTATCGCTTTACAGGAAAAGAAGGGGCATACGACTATATCCGCAAAGCAGGATGCATACAGTTCGATCCGGTTGATGTCTGCGGAAAGAATGCCGAACTTACTCTGCAGTCACGTGTCAGGGGATTTAAGAAGTCGATGCTAAATGAACTTCTCTACAAGGATCGAAAACTGATAGATTATGCCGATAAGGAGCTTTCCATATGGCCGGTAGATGACTGGCCTTATTTTAGTGATTACAGAGAAAGAAGCAAAGATCTCGGAATGAGTTTTGAGGGCCTTGAAGAGCTTAAAAAGCAGGCTCTTGATCATATAGCGGAAAACGGTCCTGTCTGCAGTGATAAACTTCCTATAAAAGGAGAGATATACTGGCATTCATCAATGCACTGGAGCGGGAACTGGGATAAGAAATCACAGGCTGCGAGATCTGTTTTGGAACAGCTGTATACTGACGGAGAGCTTGTCATCCATCATAAGAACGGAAGCAGAAAATACTATGACCTGGCTATAAGACATATAGATGCATCGATCCTTAATGCCCAAAATCCATTAAAGAGCAAGGAACAGGTTTTAAGATGGCGCGTGCTCAGACGGATCGGCGCGGTAGGGCTTTTATGGGATAAGAATTCCACTGCTTTTTTAGGTATAGATATCAATGCTTCTAAACGTAAAGAGATACTTTCCTGTCTTACGGATGAAGGAAAGATATGTCCCGTCTGTGTTGAGGGGATAAAACAGACATTTTATTATCGCAAAGAGGATGATGAGCTGATGAGACTTATCCTTGAGGGCAAGGCCAGTCTTAAGCCTAGAATGTCATTTATCGCTCCGCTAGATCCTCTCATGTGGGATAAATCACTCATATATGCTCTGTGGGATTTTAAATATGCATGGGAGATATATACTCCCGCGAATAAGCGAAAATACGGATACTATACACTGCCGATCATCTACTCGGAAAGATTTGTGGGCAGGATAGAAGTCATTCCCGACAGGAAAAGAGGCGTGCTCTCAGTTAAGGGCCTGTGGTGGGAAGAAGGCGTTTCCCTGACCAAAAAGATTCAAGCAAAACTTATGAGCACCCTAAAGAGATTCGCATCCTTTAATGACTGTTTGACTGTTGAGATCAAATATGGTATTTAAAAATATGCGACTAAGGTATATATTCTGTATAGTTGGGATACGGATCAGGAAAGCCGATGGATTTTAGATTGCATTCAGAGTACAAGCCTACAGGCGACCAGCCTCAGGCAATAAAGGAACTTGTTGAGGGTTTTAAACAGGGAAACCAGTTTGAGACCCTGCTTGGCGTTACTGGTTCGGGAAAGACTTTTACTATGGCAAATGTCATAGCAGCTCTTAACAAGCCGACTCTTATCATATCACACAACAAGACGCTTGCCGGTCAGCTCTACGGGGAGATGAAGGAATTCTTTCCGGAAAATGCGGTAGAGTATTTTGTATCCTACTATGATTATTACCAGCCTGAGGCATATGTACCGTCTTCCGATACTTATATCGCAAAGGATTCTTCTATAAATGACGAGATAGAAAAACTAAGACTGTCTGCTACGGCATCATTATCGGAAAGAAGAGATGTCATAGTCGTTGCATCTGTAAGCTGCATATACGGACTGGGAAGTCCCGATGAATATCATGAGATGATAGTATCTCTGCGCCCGGGAATGAACAAGGAAAGAGATGACGTCATACGTGAACTCATTGCCATCCAGTATGACAGGAACGAGATGGATGTAGAAAGAGCAACATTCAGGGTAAGAGGCGACCTGATAGAGATATATCCCGCCCAGGGCGGAGATGATCTTATCAGGGTTGAATTCTTCGGTGACGAGATAGACAGGATATCTCTAGTGGATCCTCTGAGCGGAAAAATGAAATCTACGCTCGATCATGTGGCGATATTCCCCGCATCTCACTATGTCATACCGAGAGAAAAGATACTGAAGGGCTGTGACAGGATCGAAGAGGAGCTTAAGGAAAGGATAAGATATTTTAAATCCGAGGATAAGCTCATAGAGGCTCAGCGTATTGCTGAAAGGACCAATTTTGATCTTGAGATGCTAAGAGAGACCGGATTCTGTTCGGGAATAGAGAACTATTCGGCACCGCTCAACAACCTTCCTGCGGGAGCGACTCCTTTGTGTCTTATGGATTATTTTGACGATGATTTTCTGATCATAGTTGATGAATCGCATATAACCATACCTCAGATAGGAGGCATGTATGCCGGCGACAGATCACGAAAGAGAGTTCTGGTTGACTACGGGTTCAGACTGCCTTCCGCTCTGGACAACAGACCGCTTAACTTCGGCGAGTTTGAAGACAAGATAGATCAGATGCTTTTTGTTTCGGCAACGCCGAACACATATGAGGATGAGCATGAGCTTTTAAGGGCGGAACAGATAATAAGACCTACTGGACTTTTAGATCCCGAGGTGAGTGTCCGTCCAGTTGAGGGTCAGATAGACGATCTGCTCAGCGAGATAAAGAAGGAAACAAAGAATAATCACAAGGTCATGATCACAACGCTCACAAAGCGAATGGCCGAAGATCTGACGGATTATTTAAAGGATGTCGGTATAAGGGTGAGATATCTTCATGCCGATGTAGATACGCTCGAGAGAGCTCAGATCATAAGGGATATGAGACTTGATGTCTTTGATGTCCTAGTCGGTATCAACCTCTTGAGAGAAGGTCTTGACATTCCCGAGATAACTCTTGTCGCGATACTTGATGCAGACAAGGAAGGTTTCTTAAGATCAAAGACTTCGCTGATACAGACCATAGGAAGAGCTGCTCGAAACAGTGAAGGTCATGTTATAATGTATGCCGACAGCATGACAGATTCCATGAAAGAGGCCATAGATGAGACTAACAGACGTCGTGCCATCCAGATGAAGTACAACCAGGATAACGGCATCACTCCTCAGACGATACAGAAGGCTGTAAGGGATCTTATCAGCATAACAAAACAGATAGAGCAGGAACAGCTAAGATTTGAGAAGGATCCCGAATCAATGAGCAGGGATGAGCTTGTCAAACTTATAGAAAAGATAGAAAAGCAGATGAAAAAGGCTGCGGCTGAACTTGATTTTGAGACTGCGGCCGAGCTAAGAGACAAGATGATAGAACTTAAGAAAGCACTGGATGATCTTGATGAATAGATTAGATGATACACCGATAAAGATATCCGCAAAGGATTACATACGCATAAGAGGAGCAAGAGAACACAATCTTAAGGATATAAATGTAGATATACCGAGGGATAAATTCGTGGTGCTCACCGGCCTTTCCGGCTCAGGCAAATCGTCGCTAGCGTTTGACACGATATATGCAGAAGGTCAGAGAAGATATATGGAATCCATATCTTCATATGCAAGACAGTTTCTGGGACAGATGGAAAAGCCTCAGGTCGAGATGATAGAAGGGCTTTCTCCCGCTATCTCCATCGATCAGAAATCCACTAACAGAAATCCCAGATCCACCGTCGGGACGGTTACAGAGATATACGATCACTTTAGGCTTCTGTTTGCAAGGATCGGCATACCGCACTGTCCTAACTGCGGAAAGAAGATAGAAAGACAGACCGTTGATCAGATGGTCGATATCATCATGCAGAATCCTGAAGGCACGAAATTCATGGTAATGGCACCTGTTGTAAGAGGTAAAAAAGGTGAACATGCCAAGGTGATGGAGAGAGCCAGAAAGAACGGCTTTGCAAGAGTAAGGGTTGACGGCAGTCTTTATGATCTGAGTGAAGAGATAAAGCTTGATAAGAACATAAAGCATACGATAGAGATAGTTGTAGACCGTCTTGCGATAAAGGAAGGTATAAAGTCAAGACTGACAGATTCCGTTGAAACTGCGCTTGGACTGGCTGAAGGACTGTTAGAGATAAGCATAGTTGACGGCGAGACTATGCAGTTTTCCGAGAGTCTTGCATGTCCTGACTGCGGAATAAGTGTCCAGGAGATAGAACCGAGAAGCTTTTCGTTCAACAATCCGTACGGTGCATGTCCCGCATGCTTCGGACTCGGATATACAATGGAGTTTTCTCCGGAGCTTTTGATACCCGACAGAAGCCTTTCCATCCATGAAGGTGCGATATCATGCATGGGATGGCAGTCATCAAATTCCGAGGGAAGCTTTACCTATGCTGTATTAAGTGCACTTGCGAAGGAGTACAGGTTTTCTCTTGATACGCCTTTTGAAAAGCTTTCAAAGGATGTTCAGGATCTGATCATATACGGAAAGAATACAAGGGAAGTAAAGGTCCATTACAAGGGTCAGAGAGGAGAGGGCGTATATCCCATCACCTTTGACGGTCTTATAAAGAACATGATGCAGCGCTACCGCGAGACCGCATCAGAAACGATGAAGCAGGAATACGAAGGCTATATGCATATATCTCCCTGCGAGGCCTGCAACGGAAAGAGGTTAAAGCCTGAGGCGCTTGCCGTAACAATAAATGATAAGAATATCTATGATATAACATCCATGTCCGTAGGGACACTTTTTGAATATCTTAACAATCTTGAACTTACAAAGAACCAGCAGATCATAGGAAAGCAGGTATTAAAAGAGATAAAGGCAAGAGTAGGCTTTTTGATGGATGTCGGTCTTGATTATCTGACTCTTTCAAGAGCGACGGCATCGCTTTCGGGCGGCGAAGCACAGCGAATAAGGCTCGCGACACAGATAGGTTCGGGACTTGTTGGCGTGTGCTACATACTGGACGAACCAAGCATCGGCCTTCATCAGAGGGATAACGACAAGCTTCTTGCAACGCTTAAGCATCTAAGGGATCTTGGAAATACGCTGATCGTTGTCGAGCATGACGAGGATACCATGTATGCTGCGGACTGGATAGTGGATATAGGACCGGGAGCAGGAAGCAACGGCGGAGAGGTTGTGGCTGTAGGTACTGCAGACGATATCATGAATGTTCCCGAATCAATAACAGGACAGTATCTGTCCGGGAAAAAGAGCATACCCGTCCCGGATATCAGAAGAAAGCCAAACGGATGGCTAGAAGTCAAAGGGGCAGCAGAGAACAATCTTAAAAACGTGGATGTTAAGATACCTCTCGGAGTCATGACATGCGTCACGGGTGTATCGGGATCTGGAAAGAGTTCTCTTATCAAGGAGATACTTTATAAAAAGCTTGCAAAGAAGC
>JAGCXJ010000266.1 GCA_017961385.1 Lachnospiraceae bacterium | reverse complement strand
TACGGCACGAGGTGGCAGTCGCAACGCGACTGACGGAGTCCTGGTGCCACGGCTCCGTTTTGCGAAGCAAAGCAAAATGGAGTATCTACAATTTGGTATACATTCGTCCGGGATGCTGCCCGGACAGAGCCGTTATGTCACCAGGTACGGTATTAAAAATGGGCTACCGCATTACTGCGACAGCCCCCCATTTTATGAAACCTGTGCCTTCTTTTTAGTCCTGTTTCTTAAAACCGGTTTTCTCTTAAGACCGTCCGGAAGATATACCAGTTGCGGTTTTTCATTACCCAAAGCAGCTTCCTTTGTGATAATGCACTTTTGTACAGTCATATTGGAAGGAACCTCATACATGACATCCATCATGATATTCTCACATATGGATCTCAGACCTCTGGCTCCGGTTTTTCTCTCAAATGATTTATGTGCTATTACCTTGAGTGCTTCAGGATCAAACTCAAGCTCCACACCATCCAGTTCAAATAGTCTCTGATACTGTTTGGTAAGTGCGTTTCTGGGCTTCTCCAGGATATCGATAAGTGCCTTTTCATCAAGCATGTCAAGTGCAGCCATAACAGGCACACGACCTATAAATTCGGGTATAAGTCCGAACTTTATCAGATCTTCGGGAAGTACCTGTCTGAAAAGATCGCCTATATCAAGATTAAGCTCATCCCTGATCTCGGAATTGAAGCCCATGGACTTCTTTCCGATCCTGCCCTCAACTATTTTTTCAAGTCCGTCAAACGCACCGCCGCATATAAACAGGATATTTGTGGTATCGATCTTTATAAGCTCCTGATGAGGATGCTTTCTTCCGCCCTGAGGAGGTACGGAAGCCATAGTTCCTTCCAGGATCTTTAACAATGCCTGCTGTACACCTTCGCCCGAAACATCACGGGTGATCGATACATTCTCAGACTTCTTGGTAATCTTGTCTATCTCGTCAATATATACGATACCGTACTCTGCACGCTCTATATCGTAGTCAGCTGCCTGGATAAGCTTCAGCAGGATGTTCTCTACATCTTCACCGACATATCCGGCCTCGGTAAGAGTGGTGGCATCAGCTATAGCAAAAGGAACATTAAGTATCTTTGCCAGTGTCTGTGCCAGATAGGTCTTACCCGAACCGGTAGAACCGATCATCAGGATATTGCTCTTCTGAAGCTCAACATCGCTTTCATCCGCTGAAAGGATCCTCTTGTAATGATTGTATACGGCAACAGAAAGTACTTTTTTAGCATCCTCCTGTCCGATTACATACTCATCAAGGAAACCTCTGATCTCAGCGGGCTTTAACAGGTTAATGTCCTTGCTTGCCGCTTTGTTTCCGGCATCCCCGTAATCCTCATCATTATAGAATTCCTCTTCAAGGATGTCCGCACAGATATTTACGCATTCGTCGCATATATAAACGCCGTCAGGACCTGAAAACAACTTTCTTGCCTGATCTTCTTTTTTCCCACAGAAAGAACAGCTTATCTGGCTGATCCATCTGTTATCATTTCCCTTATTAGCCAATCTTAGACTCCTCTAATACATTCTTATCTGTGCTCAATAACCTTGTCAATGATGCCGTAAGCAAGTGCTTCTTCAGCTGACATATAATTATCTCTGTCGGTATCCTTCTCGATAACTTCGATGGGCTTTCCGGTATTTGCAGCGAGCATCTCATTTAACTTCTTCTTAGTCTTTAAGATGTTCTCAGCCACGATCTGGATCTCTGTAGCCTGCCCACGAGCTCCGCCTGAAGGCTGATGGATCATGATCTCGGCATTGGGACGAGCCATACGCTTTCCCTTTGTTCCGCCTGCAAGGAGGAATGCCCCCATGCTCGCAGCCAGACCTACACAGATAGTGGATACATCACACTTGATGTAACGCATTGTATCATAAATAGCAAAGCCGGAAGTAACTGAACCGCCGGGGCTGTTGATATAGAAATTGATATCCTTGTTAGGATCCTCTGACTCTAAGAACAGCATCTGAGCTACTACAAGTGAAGCGGTCACATCATTAACTTCATCGGAAAGGAAGATGATCCTGTCCTTTAACAGTCTTGAATAAATATCATACGAACGCTCGCCGCGGCTCGTCTGCTCTATAACATAAGGTACTAAACTCATCTAAACCTCCAATTACTTAATGATAAAAAACCTCCACTAACGTTACGGTTTTTCTTTGATTGACTGCGCCATGCGTCGCGCAGACCGACTGTCAAACGCTGCTAAAGCAGCATTCGACATCTATTACTTCTCTACAGCTGCCTCACGGATAAGATCTGCTGCTTTTCCTACTGCGATATTACGCTTCATGTTCTCAAGCTCCTTACCTACGATGAGCTCCTTGATCTTATCCTTCTCCATCTTGTACTGTTCAGCCATAGTGGTGAATTCCTGATCTACTTCCTCAGCGCTGGTCTCGATCTTTTCAGCATCAACGATAGCTTCAAGAACAAGTCTTGCCTGAACTCTCTTTAATGCCTGGGGCTTGGTCTGCTCAACAAACTGCTGTGCAGTCATGCCGCTGTACTTAAGATACTGATCGAAAGGCATTCCCTGGTACTGAAGTCTCTGAGCGAAATCTTCTACCATCTGACGAGCCTCGTTCTCCACCATAGCATCGGGGATATCCATCTCTGATGTCTCGATAACCTTTGCAAGAACCTCGTCCTCTTTTGCCTGCTTTAATTCCTTTTCCTTGCTCTCTAAAAGCTTCTTCTTGATGTCCTCTTTGAACTCAGCAAGAGTATCAAACTCTGAGATCTCCTGTGCAAACTCGTCATCAGCCTCAGGAAGTTCCTTACGTGTGATGGCGTTG
>JAGCXJ010000265.1 GCA_017961385.1 Lachnospiraceae bacterium | reverse complement strand
TATGATGACTGATAAACTCCCAGTGTCATCAGAGATAGCAACAAAGATCAAGGAAATCTCTGCCTGGATCAGCCGGATAGTCTGTGTTGTCAGTTCATACATAATTAGTCCGTTTATAAGCTCTATATACAGAAGTGAACCTAGTATTCAATACTCATATCATTAAGATAATCTATTAGTTCCTTCCATTCCTTTACAGTAAGGACATCTTCAGTTGTAACGCTTTTTGTATCTATCGCACCTGTATACCATACAGGAAACATTCCTGCATTCCTGGCACCGACTACGTCGCATTTATACTGATCCCCAACATACCATACATCCCCTGCCTCAAGCTCAGCCTTTTCAAGAGCAAGATCAAATATATGACGATTCGGTTTGCGGAATAAATAGTCACTTGTAGCAAGTATGAATTCAAATTCATTATTAGGAATACATTTATTGATCCTGTTTGTTACTGACTGTGCACAAAATGAAATATTACTGATAACAGCAGTCCTGATATCATTTTGTTTCAAAAAAACAAGAAATTCCGAAATTCCATCTGTCGGAGTTCCCGGTGCTGCTGCGTTCCAGAATACATCATCAATTTCCTGCGCAGATAATGCGATCTCTATTCCCAGAGATTCATAGAGAAATCTTGTGAACATATGATTAGGCACCTCATGCTGAAACAGGTGTATCTTTGTTCGATCAAAGCGTCCGATCTCTTTATTGAGCTTATCAGCATATGCCTGTACCTCTTTAGCCGACTTATTGTACTTATTTCTTACTGCATATGCTAAAACAGCTTCCGTTCCCCTGACTCCGTCAAATTTGGCTTCCCTGATAAGTGTCTGACCATAGTCAAACATGATCATTTTAGGTTTATTCATAATTAGTTCATCCTTTGGTCAGATGTATCCTCCAAAAATTTTATTCTTAGCAAAACTGATGAAATACAGCGTTAATAAAGCTTACCGTCATAATATTGCAGCAAAAGAAATACAACATTTTCATAGTCGTATTCATTAAGTATCTGCGATTGAGTATCCCACCCTACTTCAGATATCTCACTAACCTCATCAGCATAGTCCTCTAAAAGATGTTCATCCGAAAGATAAAGCTCCTCAGCTTCTTTATTGGCATTGTTCACATCTGTAATGACCTGAGCAAGCAGATGATGCTCCTTAATATCACGCAAATAATCATCTTTTTTTTCACTTGCAAGGCTTGCCTTATAATATGCGTCTTTTATATATCTTAGCATGTAGTAATATGCGGAGTAACGAAGCAGAGGATCATCGCTTTTAGAGCAGGAAACAAAGCTAAGGAAATTGGCTTCGTGCTCTTTATAATATCCCATATGATGTGAGCTTTCATGTGCATACAGAGTCGGAAAATAGAAACGATTGACATATTTATTGTATGTCATTTCCATAGTATATGGATAGGTATAGCCTCCGATTTTCATCCAGTCAAGCACATCTGAGCATAATGCCGGCTTTATAGTCGGATAGTATCCGTTAAGTCTTTTATACTCGTTAGAAATACCATTCATCGCAACAGAAACTTTTTGTTCTGTCTCTTCTTTCGAATCATAGATAATATTTCCGTTTTCATCACGTAAAACGTTCCCACATTCTTCATTGATATTATCAACGATATAAATATACAGGATGCGTATCTGTTCGGTTGTGTATTTGTACTCTGTAACCTCCTTATTTCCGAGTACGCTGCTTCTATACGGTGTAAGCCACTGGGTTGAATAGATAAGAAGTACTATCAGTATAAAAAAGATAAGACTTTTTATAAATCCCGATGAAAAAGCAACATAGCCTTTCCTTTTGCGAAAAAAGATCAAAAGGATAAGGATAACAACAGACATTACCATCACCGTTGCGCCAATATACATCAGGATCTCTCCCAGAGCGATATTTAGCGGTTCTATGATACGCGATATCGGATCACGTATGAAAGTATAGATGTGATCAGTATAAAAATCAGCCCATATCGTGATCAGAGAAAGAAGCTGTGTGCATATGATCAAAGCAGTCATGACCATAACTGCTCTGCAGTATGTTATGTTTCTAATATAGTATTGTTTTATTCTCTCCATAGGAAATCATGTCAAAAGAAAGTTTTTTACGAATAATATATGATAAAGCTTAACAGGGTCAGCTCCGATAGCAGGCACAAACGACTGACTAGTCATTATTCTTCCACATCATACGTTTGCTATCTGACTTCCCCCATATCATTTCATAAGCTTGCGCAGCGTTTTCAAAAGCTCATCAATGATCTCTTCATTATCGTTTTTTATCCCCTCTGTTACGCAGCCTTTAAGATGATATTTAAGAAGCTCCTGATTGAAACCGTCAACTGCTGAAGATACTGACAGTGACTGCTGAAGTATATCGTTACAGTATGCATCATCTTCAATCATTTTTTCAAGACCTCTTATCTGACCTTCCAAACGTTTCAACCTGTTAGTCAGGTTCTTTTTTTGGTCTGCTGTCCTAATTGTCTTTTTATTTGCCATGAATAGTTCCTCTTATGTATGATCTAATATTCATATGAAGATTAATGATGTCATATACCAATAAGCTTTAATCAACCGATATAACCTTGTAATCCTGATCTTCCACCGCCTTGCGAAGCACATCATCTGATACTTCCTCACTCAGTGTCACCACTGCCTTATTTGCGTTATGGTCCGCAACAGCACTTTCAACACCGGCAACTGCCTCGAGTGCCTTTTTTACACGTGCCTCACAGTGCTCACACATCATTCCTTCTACATTAAGAGTCTTGGTCATTTTCTTTTCCTCCATTTCATCAGTGTTTATATTAATATTATCTAACTCTTCTAAGGTAACATAATGCTTTGTTTTCTTGTCATGAGAATCATCATGAACCTTAAACAGATTAAGCCTGAGTGCATTCATGCAAACGGAAAAACTTGACAGAGACATCGCTGCTGCTCCCCACATAGGATTCATGTTAATACCTCTGTAAAGTCCCGCCGCCATCGGAATGAGAATAATATTATAAGCAAATGCCCAAAACAGATTCTCATAAATATTCTTAAGCGTCCCTCGGCTCAATCTTATTGCTGCAGATACATCTGTAAGCTTTGAATTCATCAAAACAACATCGGCTGAATCAATCGCAACATCAGTGCCGGCTCCTATAGCGATACCGATATCTGCGCGTGTAAGCGCGGGAGAATCGTTGATCCCGTCTCCTACCATTGCAACTTTTCCAAATTTTTGCAGTTTTCTTATGACAGATTCTTTTCCGTCAGGAAGTACTCCTGCAATGACTCTGTCTACTCCGGCCTGCTTTCCGATAGACAAAGCGGTTTGCTCGTTATCTCCGGTTAGCATGACTACTTCAACACCCATGTTCTGCAGATCTTTTACCGCTTTATAGGAATCCTGTTTTATAACATCAGCAACAGCGATTATTCCTAAGAGTTTTTCGTCTCTTGCAAAAAACAGAGGCGTTTTGCCTTCATTCGAAAGACTATGTTCCTTCTGTTCAATAAAAGAATCCATCTTGCACACAGTTCGGATGAACTTCCCTGAACCTGCATACAGTTTTTGTCCATTCTGTTTTGCCAAGATTCCATTTCCCGGCAAAGCTTTAAAGTCAGTGACTGGATGAGCAGGACAAGGCTGCTCATCCATAGAATCTACGATAGCTTTGGCAAGAGGATGTTCGCTTCTTGCTTCAAGTAGATAAGCTGTTGTAACAAGCTCTGTCTGTGTAACACCAGCGGCAGGAATAATATCGGTCACTTCGGGTTTTCCCTCTGTAATCGTCCCTGTCTTATCAAGCGCTACGATCTGTACCTTTCCAGTGTTTTCCAAAGATTCACTTGTCTTAAAAAGTATTCCGTTTCTGGCACCCATGCCGTTTCCAACCATGATAGCAACAGGTGTGGCAAGTCCCAGAGCACACGGACAGCTTATAACCAGCACGCATATAGCCCTCTCAAGAGCAAAAGTGGTTCCCGCTCCTTTAGTGAGCCATATTATAAAGACCACTATTGCTATTGTTATCACTGCAGGAACAAAAACGCCTGAAACCCTGTCTGCTATTCTCGCAATCGGAGCTTTGGTAGCTGCCGCATCACTGACCATCTGTATGATCTGTGAAAAAGTCGTATCCTCTCCGACACGGCTTGCTCTCGCCTTGAAGTATCCTGACTGATTTATTGTAGCGGCACTTACATTATCCCCTATGGATTTATCTACAGGAATAGATTCTCCCGTAAGCGCTGATTCATCAACTGCACTCTCGCCCTCTATGATAATCCCGTCTACAGGTATTGATTCTCCTGGTTTTACGACAAATATATCTCCTTCCTGTACATCATCGATATCTGCCGATATTTCTTTTCCATCTCGTTCAATGGTGGCTGTTTTAGGAGCCATCGTCATCAGATTCTTGAGGGCATCTGTTGTCCTTCCTTTAGACAGGGATTCTAGAGTTTTTCCTACTGTGATAAGTGCCGGGATCATCGCTGCAGTCTCAAAATACAGCTGACTGTGATAAACCTCCATAATATCTGCATTAGATATTCCCTGTGTGATCATTATTGTCATTTTATAAAATACATACAAGGACCAGCCAAAGGATACGGATGAACCTAAAGCAACCAAGGCATCCATGTTTGGATTTAAATGAAAAAGAGTCCTGAATCCCGAGATGAAAAATGCTCTGTTGATATACATCACAATGAGTGCAAGAAGCATCTGTGTAAGAGCCAGTCCCAGATGGTTGTGCTCTAGAAAAGCCGGCACTGGAAGATTGATCATATTGTGTCCCATGGTTATATACATCAGTATCAACAGAAAGCCAACAGACCATGCTAGTCTCTTAACAAGTTTTGGCGTCTCGTGATCCTTTAGTGCTTCTTGTTCAGCTGCCAGCTTTTGCGATGCGCTAATCCTATCATTATTAGTCTTTGTATCTGCCCCGTTCTTTGGTCTTGCACCATATCCGGCTTCTTTTACTGCCCGGATTATTTCATCTTCACTTGCATCTCCCTCAACACCCATTGAATTGGTAAGAAGCGAAACACTTACACTTCTTACACCCTCAACTCTTCCTACTGCCTTTTCCACTCTTGCCTGACATGCGGCACATGTCATTCCTGTAACGATATATTGAGTCATTTCTAAGCTCCTAAATAATACTCAGTATCTGAAACTGTACACAGATAAATGATCTATTATAGTAATACTGCAGCATTCTGTACTGTTCTTTACATTTGCCATATACTCCCCGGTACTATATAAATATATACTGAGGGGGAGTATAATGTCAAACCAAACAGCATCTTCGGCTAACTGTATTTTCAACCTTATCTTTTAATACTACTTCGAAATATTTCATACAAAAAGAGCAATCATCCAAACAGATTGATAATTGCTCTTTGTTATATGCATTATTGATTTATCCGTTGCTCTCCACAACCAGCGAACAAGCTGCTGCGTGTGAATATACGCGATCTTCACCGATCGTATCCATGTCGTACGGGGTAAGCTGATATACGTAGTAATTCAACCAGTTTGTATAGAGCGTATTTGCATGAGCTCTCCACAAAAGATTTGGTTTATTGTTGGGATCATTATCAGGATAATAATTCTTCGGCACCTGGATATCAAGTCCTTTATTTACATCCCTCTTATACTCATTTTCCAGAGTTCTTCTGTCATATTCAAAATGTCCCTGAACAAAGATCTGCCTTCCGTTCTGAGCTATGCACAGACACACACCTGCTTCCTCGGATTCTGCAAGAACAGTAAGCTTGTCACAGCCATAGATAGCTTCTTTTGGAACTTCCGTATATCTGCTGTGAGGTACCCAGAATTCATCATCAAATCCCCTTACGAGCGGAGTCCTCCTGTTCATGACTTTATGTCTGTATATTCCGAAGAGTTTTTTTCCAATCTCCTGTTTGTTCAGGCCATAGTGATAATACAAAGCCGCCTGTGCTCCCCAGCATATATGAAATGTGGAAGTAACATTAGTCTTCGTCCATTCCATAATGTCACAGAGTTCCGGCCAGTAATCCACCTCTTCAAAGGGCATCTGCTCGACCGGTGCTCCGGTTATTATCATTCCGTCAAATTTCCTGTGCTTAATATCATCGAACGTCACATAGAACTTATTCAGATGATTTGCTGAAGTATGTGTTGAATTATGTGTTGATATCTTAATAAATGTTATGTCAACCTGAAGCGGCGTATTCGACATTGAACGCAGAAGATGCCATTCAGTATCTTCCTTGACAGGCATAAGATTGAGTATAGCTATCTGTAATGGTCTTATATCCTGATGAGATGCCTGATCTTCATCCATGACAAATATATTTTCCGCTTCCAGTATTTCTTTAGCCGGAAGTTCGCTTTGTATCTTTACAGGCATGTTATTGCCACCTCTTTCTTTTAATTCTTATAATATAATACTTTTTCTATTCGATCATTTCACGCAGCTCTGATTCCGAGATTACTTTTATACCCAGTTCAGTTGCTTTTGCAAGCTTGCTGCCTGCAGCCTCTCCTGCTACCAAAAGATCTGTCTTTTTGCTTACAGATCCGGTCACTTTACCGCCGTGCTTCTCGATAAGATCAGATACCTCTTTTCTGCCAAGTGTAGGCAGGGTTCCAGTTACCACTATAGTAAGACCCGAAAGCTTATCGCTTGCTCCTTCTTCTCTAAGTGCCATAAAATTGAGACCTTTGGCTCTGAGTTTATCAATGATCCTTATGTTATCGTCATCTGCAAAGAAATCATGTATACATCCTGCAGTGATACTGCCTATATCATCTACTGTTTCAAGTTCTGCCGCATCTGCTTTCATAAGGTCATCGATGCTCGCATAGCGCTTCATAAGTCCTTTTGCAGTTGTAGCACCGACATTTCTGATAGCAAGTCCGGTAAGCAGCTTATACGCATCATTGTGCTTGGATTCTTCTATTGCTTCGAGTATCTTGTCAGTGTTCTTTTCCTTTCCCATGATCCCTTTTTGAATCAGTTCGTCACGATGCTCTTTAAGATCATATATATCAGCATAGTCGTGTATATATCCTTCATCAACAAGTGTTGCCACATATGTCTCGCCAAAGCTTTTTATATCCATAGCATCCTTGCCTGCAAAATAGGCAACCGTACGCTTTAACTGCGCAGGACAGCTCGGATTTGTGCAGTAAATATCACATGTATCCTCTTCCCTTGTAAGAGTATGTCCGCATACAGGACATACCACTGGCGGAACGTACTCATTTATTGCAGGAACCGTAACCCTGACTATGGCAGGGATTATCTCTCCCTGCTTTCTGCAGATTGCCTTGCATCCCTCAGCAATATTCATATTCTTTATAAAGTCAACATTATGCAATGTAGCTCTCTGTACGTTTGTACCACAGAGCCTTACAGGTTCCTTGAATCGTGCTCTGAAAGTCATCTTGCCGGTTCTTCCGGTATCGACTTCTATCTCTTCTATCTCAACTTCCTTTTCCTCTGGAGGATATTTGTACGCTATATGACCCGCAGAGTATTTGCTCGATCCTGCAAATGTATCCCTGTATTCAATATGATCTATCTTGACTACGGCGCCATCCAGATCATATTCAAGATCTCCGCGGCTTTCTCCTATCTCATCTATAGCATCGAGTATCTCCTGTTCTGTTTTGCACAGTCTGTGAGGTACCACGGCAATACCTGCACTCGCCAGTCTGTCGAGTCCTTCAGTATGATCTATCATCAGGCTCTCGCTGCCGCCATGAGCATCCTGCACATTGAATACAAACATACGAAGACCGCGTTCTTTTGTTATTGTACTGTCTAGCTGTCTTAAGGTTCCCGCAGCAAGATTTCTCGGGTTTGCCGCAGTCTTTTTGCCCATTTCTTCCTGCTTCTCGTTAAATCTCTCAAAATCATCATGAGACATATATACTTCACCGCGAAGTTCGACGTAGCCCGCAAAATCGATCTTTTTCAAAACATCTGGTATCACAAGAGCATTAAGCGTAACATCTTCTCCAACAAGTCCGTTTCCTCTGGTCTCGGCAAGTGTCAGTTTCCCGTCGGTATATCTGAGGCTCATGGATAATCCGTCTATCTTCTGCTCGACAGAAAAAGTCGCATCCGGATATCCATTTCTTACCTCTCTTACCCAGTCGATCACTTCCTCTTTAGAAAAAACATCCGGTATGCTGAGCATGGGGACGTTATGAACTACCGTGACTCCGGCCTCACGTTTTGTAGTACCGCCTATCTTCTGTGTCGGTGAATCACTAGTAACCCACTCCGGATGCTCCTTCTCAGCCTCCTTGAGCTTAAGCATGAGATTGTCATACTCAAAATCGGTGATCTCTGGAGCATCATCGTTATAATATCTGTTCATATGATAATCTATGGTTTCACACAGCTTATTGTATTCTTCTCTATTCATTCAACATACCTACTATTCTGTAAAGCTCTGCTTTCTCTTCTTTTGTCAGCTTTCTGAAAGTTCCCGGCCTGAGCTTGCCCAGTGAAATGTTTGCTACTCTTACCCTTTGAAGTGCGTCTACTTTATATCCTAGTTCTGAGCACATTCGCCTGATCTGTCTGTTAAGCCCCTGAGTAAGGATTATCCTAAAGGTGTATGGTCCGATAATATCCACCTTGCAAGGCTTGGTCTTTCTGTTCAGCTCGCTTAGGAAAACTCCCTTTTCC
>JAGCXJ010000264.1 GCA_017961385.1 Lachnospiraceae bacterium | reverse complement strand
TTACCTGTGATAACGGTATTGCTGCATCTGATGCCTGTGATCTTGCACTTGAGCATGGTATAACATGTATCATCACAGATCATCATGAGATACCTTATGAGATCATCGATTCAAAAAAGAGATACATACTGCCGAGCGCACCGGCTGTCATAGATCCCAAGCAGGATGACTGCATGTATCCATACAAGAATATCTGCGGAGCCGTTGTGGCTCTTCGTGTGATCGAGGCATTGTTTGATGCGATCGGAGTGCCGACAGATGATCTTATTGAATTAAGAGAACTGGCAGGATTTGCGACCGTATGCGACGTGATGGAGCTTAAGGATGAAAACAGGGTACTTGTAAGGAATACATTAAAAAGCCTAAAGAACAGTAAGAACGTCGGCATGCGTGCACTTATAAAGGTTTGCGGCCTTGAAGACAGAGTAATAAGCTCTCACAGCATAGGCTTCATTCTTGGACCGTGTATAAACGCAACAGGAAGGCTTGACAGTGCTGATCTTTCGCTTGAGCTTTTGCAGTGCGGCACTATCGAGGATGCGATCGTCATAGCAAATGAACTGAAGCTGTTAAATGAAAACCGCAAGGCGCTTACGGAACAGGGACTTGCCAAAGCCTTAAAGATAATAGATGACGAGCATATTTATGATCAAAAGGTAATGGTCGTATATATGCCTGATCTGCATGAGAGCCTTGCAGGGATTGTTGCCGGACGTATAAAGGAAAAGTATAAGAAGCCGGTATTTGTCATAACTGGAGCAGATGATATCCTTAAGGGAAGCGCAAGGAGCATACCTGCATATCATATCTATGAGGCCATGACAAAGGTATCAGATCTGTTTGAGAAATTCGGCGGACATGCAATGGCGGCAGGATTTTCACTGCCTGTTAAAAAACTTGATGAATTCAGAAAAAGAATAAATGAGGGCTGCAGCTTAAATGAGGATGACTATGAGGAAAAGATTGTCATAGATGTTCCGATGCCTATGAGATATGTGACTCAGTCACTGATAGAACAGCTTTCATGTCTTGAGCCTTTCGGTCTTGGAAACGAAAAGCCCATATTTGCCGAAAAGGATGTTGAACTGCTGAGCTGTCGACTTATGGGAAATATGCAGGATATGGCAAAGTTTGGAGTTCGCACCAGAGATGGATTTAAGGCTGAGCTGATAATCTTTAGAAATGCAGACGACATGCTCTCAGCCATAGAAAAAAAGTATGGAAGCACATGTTTAAAGGATCTTATGGATTCAAGAGCAAAAGGCATACTTATGGATGTTATATACTATCCTTCCATAAATGAATTTCAGGGCAAAAAGACGATACAGTTTGTTGTCGGGGACTATAAGTGATCAGGCAAAATGTGATATATTATTAAAAAAAGAGGAGGTCCATTGATGTTTTCAAAGATAATAATAAACATAAGCGTTGAAAATCTGGACCGCCCTTTTACCTACAGGATCCCTGACAGGCTGACAGACAGGTGTCATCCGGGGACGAAGGTATTAGTACCGTTTGGAAATTCAAATCGCATGATAGAAGGCTATATTTTGGAGATCATCGACCATGCGGATATAGATGAAAGCAAGATAAAGGATATCGATTCTATCGTTGTGGAGCAGTCAGCGAATGAATCAAGACTTATAGAGCTTGCGGCATTTATAAAAGAACAGTACGGATCTACGATGAATGCAGCACTTAAGACCGTACTCCCGATAAAGAGAGCATACAAGCCAAAAGAAAAGAAGACGATCGAGGCAAAGGCCGACACTGAGGTTATAGTTGAAGCATACTCTGAGGCACAAAGAAAAAAGCAGTCTGCAAAGGCAAGACTTTTACATGAACTCATAGAGGAAACGGTTTTAGACTATACTTTAGTCACATCGAAGCTTAAGGTGAGTGTAGCTACTATAAACTCTCTTCAAAAAGCAGGGATCATAAGTGTTAAAAGCGAGAATTATTTCAGAAATCCTGTTGTTTTGGGAAAGAGCAGGGAAAAAGACATAAGTCTTAATGATGATCAGAAGGCGATAGTAGATGAGTTTGTATGTGATATAGATAATGATATTCATAAGACATATCTTATCCATGGCATCACAGGCAGCGGAAAGACACTGACTTACATAAGCCTCATTAAGGAGGTTGTAAAAAGAAAAAAGCAGGTCATAGTCCTCATACCGGAGATAGCTCTCACATATCAGACATTAAAAAGGTTTTATCACTATTTCGGAGAGCGTGTATCGGTATTGAACTCTGCGATGTCACCGGGTGAGAAATACGATCAGTGCGAGAGAGCAAAAAAACGAGAGATAGATGTTATAATAGGACCCAGATCGGCACTGTTCACACCGTTTAGTGACCTTGGCCTCATAGTAATAGATGAGGAACATGAAAACACATACAAATCTGACAGCATGCCCAGATATCATGCAAGAGAAGTAGCAGCTAAACTTGCACAGCTGACTAATGCCAGTCTGGTACTTGGAAGCGCTACACCAAGCGTTGAATCTTATTTTAGGGCATTAAAGGGCGATTACAAGCTCTTTAGCATGACAAAGAGAGCTACCGGTGCAGTACTAGCGCAGACCATGATAGTGGATATGCGAAAAGAGCTTCACGATGGCAATAAGTCGATATTTTCCAATGTGCTTAAGGAAGGCATAGCGGACAGATTAAATAAGGGACAGCAAGTCATGCTGTTTTTAAACAGACGAGGATATGCCGGATTCGTATCCTGCAGAAGCTGCGGAGTAGTAATGAGATGTCCCCATTGCGATGTGTCGCTCTCTGAACACCTTTCCAGCGGCAAGCTTGTATGTCACTACTGCGGCTATGAAGAGAAGAGACCAAGGATATGTCCTAGGTGCGGTTCTAAATATCTGCTGGGATTTAAAGCGGGAACGGAACAGATCGAAGAAGAAGTTCATAAGCTTTTCCCGGATGCCGTAACTGCAAGGATGGATGCTGATACTACAAGACAGAAGGGCAGCATGGAAAAGATACTGGAGTCTTTTGCGGAAAAGAAGGCTGATATCCTTATAGGAACACAGATGATAGTCAAAGGACATGACTTTGAAGATGTTACACTTGTTGGTATAATAGCAGCAGATATGTCACTTGCGATAAATGACTATCGCGCAGGCGAGAGGACCTTCCAGCTTATCACTCAGGCTGCGGGAAGAGCAGGCA
This sequence comes from Lachnospiraceae bacterium, assembly GCA_017961385.1. Taxonomy (GTDB): domain Bacteria; phylum Bacillota; class Clostridia; order Lachnospirales; family Lachnospiraceae; genus Colinaster. Next base: position 1,522 of record JAGCXJ010000264.1, on the reverse strand, counting down.
GGGGAGACAAGGAAGGCGAGACCATCATACAGACATATCAGCCTGAACACTATGCGATAGTACATGCTGCCAGCCAGGACTACAGAGCCTTTTATGACGAGGAGATACTGTATCGTGAGCTTGGAGGCTATCCGCCCGCAAAGGAGATAGTCGGCATTCTTGTTACTAGCAAAGATAAAGCTCTTGCGCAGACAACGTGTGAAAAGATGGCTGACTATATCAGAAAGACTGAAAATGAAGCTGAGGTCATGGGACCTGCAAAGGCCGGCATAGGCAGGATAAATGATATATACAGATTTATTTTTTATATAAAGAGTAATGATAAAAATGTACTTATAAGATGCAAGAACAGACTGGAAGAGGGATTGAGCCTCTCAAGCAGGCTGCAGGTCAATTTTGATTTTAATCCGTTGAACCCGCTCTGATTCAGGCAAAGGAGAAGATTATGGCAATAAGAAACATAAGGATATTCGGAGATCCGACACTCGAAAAGGTATGCAAGGAGGTAAAGGAGGTAACTCCCAGGACCAAAGAACTCATAGACGACATGTTTGAGACCATGTACGATGCAAACGGAGTCGGTCTTGCAGCACCCCAGGTCGGAATTTTAAAAAGGATCTGTGTCGTAGATGTAACATATGAGGATCCTATTGTTTTAATAAATCCGAAGATAATCGAATCAAGCGGCGAACAGACAGGGTCTGAGGGCTGTCTGAGCTATCCCGGTAAATGCGGTGATGTTACAAGAGCCAATTACGTCAAGGTTGAGTACTATGATGAAAACATGGAAAAGCAGGTCGTTGAGGGAACCGAGCTGCTCGCAAGAGCACTTCAGCACGAGATCGATCATCTTGACGGACATCTGTATACCGAAAAGGTGATAGGTGAAGTAAGAAACGTCGGTGAAGAAACAGACGATAGCTATGAGGAGAACGAGGAGTAATACTATGCGTGTAGTTTTCATGGGAACTCCGGATTTTGCAAGGACCGCTCTTGAGGCGTTGATCAAAGCCGGACATAAGATAGTACTTGTCGTGACCCAGCCTGACAAGCCCAAAGGAAGAAGCGGCAAGCTTCAGATAAGCGATGTAAAGGACTGTGCGATAAAAAACGGTATTGAAGTATTTCAGCCGGCAAAGATCAAGGAAGAGAGCAGTGTTTCCTTTCTTAAGGGAATAGATGCAGATATATATGTCGTGGCTGCATTCGGGCAGATAATATCCAAAGAGATCCTTGATATACCAAGATACGGGTGTATCAATATACATGCATCTTTATTGCCAAAGTACAGGGGAGCTGCACCTATACAGCAGGCTATCCTTGACGGAGAAAAGGTAACCGGTGTTACCATCCAGCAGATGAACACCGGAGTGGATACAGGCGATATCCTCCTTCAGAGAGAATGTGCCATTTCAGAGGATGAAACGGGAGGAAGCCTGTTTGACAGACTATCGATACTCGGAGCTGACCTTGTGATAGAGGCACTTGATCTGATAGAAAAAGGAAAGATCATTCCAAAGCC
>JAGCXJ010000263.1 GCA_017961385.1 Lachnospiraceae bacterium | reverse complement strand
GTGTCGATCTCATAATCATCAATGCTCAATATGCATGACAGTATCTCTCTGTCTATTTCAGAATCATCAATTATAAGTATTCTTTTTCGCATGTCTCCAATCCTCCACTTTTAATTATATCGTTAATTTTTCACGGCTTCAAGCCAATTTAGCGCATACAAAAAGAGAGAGTCTGATGACTCTCTCCCGTAATCTGCAATCATTATTTTGCATAATCTGTTACACGGCTTTCTCGTATAACATTTACCTTGATCTGACCTGGATACTGAAGCTCTGCTTCGATCTGCTTTGAAATATCTCTTGCAAGCAATACCATATCAGAATCGGTAATCTGCTCCGGAACTACCATAACACGAATCTCACGACCTGCCTGGATAGCAAATGATTTGTCTACACCTTTGAAATTGTTAGCTATTTCTTCTAATTGACGAAGTCTAGTTGTATATGTTTCAAGTGTCTCACGTCTTGCTCCCGGTCTAGCAGCGCTTATAGCATCTGCAGCCTGAACAATGCATGCGATCAGACTCTGAGGTTCAACATCACCGTGGTGAGCCTCTACGGCATTGATAATAAGAGCTGATTCTTTATATTTCTTACAAAGATCAGTACCAATCTGAACATGTGATCCTTCCATCTCGTGATCCACGGATTTACCGATATCATGCAACAGACCGGCTCTCTTAGCCATACGTACATCAAGTCCCATCTCGCTTGCTAGAAGACCTGACAGCTGAGCGACCTCTATTGAATGCTTGAGGGCATTCTGGCCGTAACTTGTTCTAAACTTCATCCTGCCGAGAAGTTTGATAAGTTCGGGATGAATACCGTGAACGCCCACTTCGAGCACAGCAGCCTCTCCCTCTTCCTTGATCATGACCTCAACTTCACGCTGAGCCTTCTCAACCATTTCTTCAATCCTTGCCGGATGAATACGCCCGTCTACGATCAGTTTTTCGAGAGCTATACGGGCAACCTCTCTTCTGATAGGATCAAATCCTGACAAGATAACTGCTTCCGGTGTATCATCTATTATAAGATCGACACCTGTCAGCGTCTCGATAGTTCTGATATTTCTACCTTCTCTACCGATGATCCTTCCTTTCATCTCATCATTCGGAAGCTGAACTACAGAGATAGTCGTCTCCGATACATGATCGGCAGCACAGCGCTGAATAGCATTGACAACATATTCCTTAGCCTTTTTATCAGCTTCTTCTTTAGCACGACTTTCCATCTCTTTTATCATGACGGCTGTCTCGTGCTTGACATCTTCTTCAACAATTTTCAGTAGATAATCTTTTGCCTGGTCGGAGGTCAAACCTGAGATTCTTTCCAGTTCCTGCACGCGTTCTTCGTTAAGCTTAGAAATAACTTCCTTCTGTTTGTTAAGGCTTTCTTCCTTAGCATTCAGAGAAGCTTCCTTCTTCTCAATGGCTTCTGTCTTACGATCGATGTTCTCTTCTTTCTGCTGTATACGACGCTCATTGCGCTGAATCTCGCTTCTTCGATCCTTGATCTCCTTATCAAGCTCATTCTTAGCCTTGATGGATTCTTCCTTGATCTCAAGCAAGCCTTCACGCTTCTTCGTCTCCGCAGTCACTACAGCTTCATCGATGATTGCTCTCGCCTGTTCCTCAGCTTTGCTGATCTTGGAATCGGCATTCTTCTTCTGATAATTTGATGTAATCAGATAAGTCACCGGAGCAACGATCACAAGAGTAGCCAAGACAGCTAAAATAATCTCCAGCATGTCAGGAGCACCTCCTATTTCTTATTTAGTTTTATGTATCATACCAAAAGGCTTTTAAACCCTCTTTTAGCAATCTACAACAAATCAATTCTATATGAAACGCCAACTTATGTCAAGTTAAAAATCCTGTCTCATGACTCTGGCAATAGTCTCTGCAGAGAAACCTTTCTGATATAAAAAGCGCACATTTTTAGCAATAGTTTTGCTGTCTGCGCTTTCAGGATCAAAGCCTCGTTTTTTAAGCAGATTCCTTATCATGCTCTCCTCATCTCCAAGCTCACCCTCATCACGTTTCCTATCCAGGACTTCTTCGATCACATCCTTGCTTATTCCCTTTTTCATAAGGTCCTGCTCAATGCGTCTTGCAGATCTGTTCTGCGTATATGTATCTATATACTGGCTTGCATATGCATGATCATCAATGTAGCCAAAGCTCTTAAGGTAGTCAATAGCCTCATCTATCGACTCATCATCATAAAGATTCTCCTTAAGCTTGTTTTTCATGTCGCGTTCGCTGTACGGTCTCTTTTCCAGCAGATGCATGGCTCTGAGCTTTGCTCTCTTTTTAATGACCTTTGTTATGATCTCATCATATGTTTCCTTGTTTATCTGTTCATCTTTCTTTATCCCATATTGACGAAGTTCGCCTTTGTATAAAACAAAGGCGAACTCATCATCAATAAATATCTTATACTTGGATTTTGAAAGTTCTGTTATATCAGTAACGATCATTCTTCTCAATCCTCAGCTTCTTTTGCAGTCTCTTCATCGCCAGATCCTTCAAATTTGTAGTAATCCCTGACCTTGTTTTCGATCTCCTGGCAGATATCCGGATGCTCTTCAAGATAGATCTTCGTATTCTCGCGGCCCTGTCCTATCTTGTTGCCCTGGTATGCATACCAGGCACCGCTCTTGTTTATGATATCAAGATTAGAAGCAAGATCTACGATATCTCCGACTTTTGAGATACCCTTGCCGAACATTATATCAAACTCTGCCTCTTTGAACGGAGGAGCGATCTTGTTTTTAACGACCTTGACTCTTGTTCTGTTACCGATGACCTCACCGCCGGATTTAAGAGATTCGATACGTCTTACATCAAGTCTTACAGAAGAATAGAACTTAAGAGCTCTTCCGCCTGTCGTAGTCTCGGGATTGCCGAACATTACACCGACTTTTTCACGAAGCTGATTTATAAATATGACTGTACAGTTTGACTTGCTTATAACTGCTGTGAGTTTTCTTAAAGCCTGTGACATCAGTCTTGCCTGCAGGCCGACATGTGAATCACCCATGTCACCGTCTATCTCAGCTTTTGGAACCAGTGCTGCAACGGAGTCGACTACAACGATATCGACAGCGCCCGAACGAACCATGGTCTCTGTGATCTCAAGAGCCTGTTCACCGTTATCAGGCTGTGATATATAGAGATTGTCTATATCAACTCCGATATTTTTTGCATATGTCGGATCCAGAGCATGCTCGGCATCTATAAATCCTGCGATACCTCCGCGCTTCTGCACCTCAGCGATCATATGAAGCGTAACTGTTGTCTTACCTGAAGATTCCGGTCCGTATATCTCAATGATCCTTCCCTTGGGAATACCTCCGAGACCAAGTGCTATGTCAAGACTCAGTGAGCCTGTGGGAATTGTCTCTACATTCATATGGTTGGCAGTATCGCCAAGCTTCATGACCGAACCTTT
>JAGCXJ010000021.1 GCA_017961385.1 Lachnospiraceae bacterium | reverse complement strand
TGGCGCGATATGCCATAAGTCTTATTCCCGTCAAAACCGGGTTTCCGGTATTGACACTTATAACCAATATTGCTGGAGCTGTTCTGATCGGGTTTATTGTTGGTGTTTCAAGCGATCATGAAGGAATATCCGATAATATGGTACTGTTCTGGAAGACAGGCGTATGCGGAGGCTTTACAACATTTTCGACATTCTCGCTCGAGGCATATAACCTGTTTGACAGCAAACAGTATGCTGCTGGAGGAATATATGTGATACTAAGCTGCGTATGCTGCATAGTCGGTATTTTGTGCGGAAAAAAGCTAGCTTCAGTAATTAAATGATAAAAGAAAGTGGCAATATATTTTTGCTTTGGAAAAGGCAAAAAGGCCTGTCGCTCATTTACCATATGTCTTGCGGCTGTGGCCGTATGAGGAATATACAGATGTTTGAAATAAGAAGCTGTGATAATTATTCAGCTGCAAAAGAGCTGATCTTGGAGTATTCGAAAATAAAAGGAGCAGAAGAATGCTTTGTATTCCTTGATAAAGAACTGGCAGATCTTAAAGGATTTTATCAGGATGGAGCATTGCTGCTTGGATATGACGCGAGTATGCCTGTTGCTACTATCGCTATTAAACGCATAGATGATAATGCAGCGGAAGCTAAGCGATTATACATAAAACCTGAACACCGAGGACAGGGTTATGCAAGACTTATGCTTAATGCTATGTTGGATAAATGCCGCAAGCTGGGCTTTAAGGAGGTTAGATTTACTACAAAGCCAGAGGTGATGAGCATAGGCTATGCCTTGTATAAGAGGATGGGGTTCGAAGAACTCAAAAATGATCAAGGTACGGCATTGATGAGAATGATATTGCATTGAATAACGCAATAAGGCTTTAAGGGCTTAAATCTTGCGGGTGCAGAGGACTTTGGTTAAAGCATTCCTTGTGCTCACGATTTAGTATTCATCGAGAAAACTGTGACGTATACCATCTTTTTTATATGCGATAACGGTATCCAGATTTACATTCTGCATGCTGTTAAAGATATTTGATTCGATAAAAGGATTCTCTTTCTTTAAATTCGCGATAAGTTTTTTGGTTTCAAGTCTTTTTGAGGATGTTGTTCCATCCTCATGACAGGTTGAGCAGGTATCTGTGAAATGGCAGGCACACTGCAGAAAATGCAGATCATTGTAGTCGCGCCATGCACATATATCGCTTTCGCGTACCAGATACATAGGTCTTATCAGTTCCATACCTTCAAAGTTTGTGCTGTGAAGTTTGGGCATCATGGTCTGTATCTGAGCTCCATACAGCATTCCCATAAGTATAGTTTCAATAACGTCATCATAATGGTGACCAAGTGCGATCTTATTGCAACCGAGCTCCTTTGCTTTGCTGTAAAGATAGCCTCGTCTCATTCGAGCACAGATATAGCAGGGGCTTTTTTCTATATTGTCAACCGCATCAAAGATATTGCTTTCAAACAGAGTGATCGGTATACCGAGAGCTAAAGCATTGCTTTCGATAAGGTCTCTGTTTTCTTTGTTATATCCCGGATCCATAACTAAAAAAGTCAGACTGAAGTTTACAACTTTGTGCTTTTGTATTTCCTGGAAGAGCTTGGCCATGAGCATAGAATCTTTTCCGCCGGATATACAGACAGCTATATGATCGCCTTCGCTTATCAGCTGATATGTCTTGCATGCTTTTGCAAAAGGAGTGAAAAGCTGCTTATGAAATTTCCTGCGTATGCTCTCTTCAGCCTTTGACTGCTTTTTACCTCCATCAATTTCATCTGAAAGACTTGCTTTTATATAGCCGACATATCCGCCTTTAAGACTGAGACAGTCTCTGCCTTTCAGACAAGCAAGATCATCTATCTCTCTTGAAGCTCGTCCTATCTCACAATAGAATATTAGTTTCTTGTTTTTTGGAATGGCATCTATATCGCTGTTTGGATTCTTCTCGAGATCCTTGAGGCTTATGTTGATAGCGCCGGGGATCATTCCGTATAATACAAGGCCTGCATCTCTTATATCTATTAATTCATACGAATCCTTTGCAAGATTGTGAAGTTCATCAATTGTAATCTCGTTCATTGTTATCTTATAACCTATACTGATATATCTATTTGCTGTATTCCGATTGTCAGATGATAGCATTGTTTACCTACCGTGTCAATCGGTTAGTGATTAATTCTCACATCACATGAAATATTCTATGGACAAAGCGATCGACCAGTCATTTTTTATTCAGAAAATTTGAATCTGAAAGGATTTGTTACATAAAAAAGTATATTATAATATATGTATGAAAAAATATAACGGAGTATTATGCAAAGATCTTCTATTATAAAACAGATCTATAGATAGGATCTGAATGATTCGGAGGCATATATTATGAGAAATCATCTCAAGATAAACCGCATATTATCGATCATGCTGTTAGCGGCGATCTTTTTATCGTCATGCTCTTTTAATGCTTCCGATAGCAACTACGATGTGAACACAGTTGAAACAGATCATGAAGAAACAGCGCAGTCGGATTCGGGATCAGAGTATCTTGTAAACAGTGCAGTAGACTTTGACCATGAGCTTGATGATTATAAGCCTAAAAAGGATCATTATAATTTCTATTTTACATATAAGACGATCCATCCCTGGTGGGATGCGGTAGCTCTTGGCATGGAAGATGCACAGAGACAGTATCTTGAAAAGGGTATAACGATCACATATGAATACATGGCTCCGGAAGCAGCCTCAGCTGATGATCAGAAGAAGAGACTGTTTGAAGCAAATGACAGGGATTTTGATGTTATCGGGGTCGATGTTGCCGATG
>JAGCXJ010000262.1 GCA_017961385.1 Lachnospiraceae bacterium | reverse complement strand
GCTGGCTTGAGTCAATGGGATGGTAAAATGATATGAAAATTACAAATAAATAAAAGAAATCAAGACAAATCGGCTCACTAAATGGTAAAATATAAGCATAGATACTTTGCTGACAGAGAGGGAAAGAGTTATGACCTGTTCTATCGAAGAGCTGAATATAATTTCATTGATACTGCGAATGCTGATCGCAACGCTTCTTGGCGGGATAATCGGTCTTGAGAGAGGAGCGAGCGGACAGTCTGCAGGTATTAGAACATTTGCACTTGTATGTGTCGGAGCTGCAGGATGTGCCATAGTCAATCTGTATCTGTTCTATACCACAGGCTCGGCAGATACTGCGCGTATACCCTCTACGGTTATATCAGGTATCGGCTTTCTTGGAGTAGGAACCATAGTCGTTACCGGAAAGAACTATGTCAGAGGACTTACCACCGCGGCAACTTTATGGAGCACCGCGGTTCTCGGACTGCTTGTAGGCTCCGGTTTCATCGCAGGCAGCTTCATCTGCTTTTTGACAATAATGTTCATCGTTGTCGTTCTCAATAAAGCTTCCATGTTCCAGGAAGAGATCGCCAGCAAGTTCATGATGTATCTTGAGCTTGACCGTGATGCCGGCATTGAACAGTTCCTTGAATACATGAACTCTCACGGATACGATGTCTCTGTGCTCGAAAAGCAGAATGCTTCGATCCATGCCGATGATATAGGACTTTTAGTCAGCTGCAACATACATAAGCATAAATCTCATACGAATCTCATAAACGATCTTTTCACACTCGATTCTGTTCATTACGTGGAGGAGATCAAGGCTTAACGCAGCATTCACTTGCTCTGTGATCCTAAATATGCTTCAAGTTCTTCATCAGAAAGCTTAAGATACTGCGTTATCGTATTACCGTCATCAGTGATGATCCTTTCCTTGATAAAAGTATAAGGAATGCCGTTTGTCTTTTCACTATCTTGGGCCAAATAGAATCTGTATTCGTCATATACATACTCTGTAATATTTCCATCAAGATCAAAAACGGCACTGCCGTCATCGTTTACTATGAGAATGCCCTTGCTCTCAGTCTCGCGAAGCTTTAGCATTTCCTCATATGTCTCGCCGTCTTTGACGATCCCGATGCGTTTGTAATATCCCGGCTGCACTGTCCCTATATCAGGGTCGTCTCTCCAGTCGATCACAGGGTATTCTGTTAATACAGGATCAGCTGTATCAGCTGTATTGCTGCCTTTGCTGCATGAAGTGAAGGCAAGGCATAGGATGACGGAACAGACTAATATATTTATATATTTTTTCATAAGATACATATCCCGATAAATTAATAATTCTGCGGAAAAACCGCAGGTTGATTATATCAGAAATATTAAAAAAGTAAACCGAAAAAAACAGGTAATAACCTGACAATCGAAGGATGAAGAGGAGAAGTGAAAATGATATGTCATCTGATATATGGAATAGAAAGTTTTATTGTTTAGCAATTCAAGTTCATAACAATACACAAAGATGAACGTAGAGAAGGGAAAATACATGACTCATCATATGAATTTGTGGGATGATTCTTTTGGCGCGATCAAAGAGGGATCAAAAACCATTGAAATGAGACTGTTTGATGAAAAGATATCAGCACTCGAGCTGAATGATACAATAGAGTTTACTAATATAAAGACTGATGAAAAACTGAAGTGTAAAGTGACTGGCCTATATAAATATCATGATTTTCATGAATTGTATAAGAATCATGATAAAAGATCTATTGGTTACAAAGACAACGAGGATGCTGATCCAAAAGATATGCTCATGTATTATTCTCAGGATTTGATCAATAAATACGGCGTGATCGGAATAGGACTATTAGTAGTTGAAGCTGATTAGTTTTTTGTGTTTTTTTCAAAAAGGAAATGGATCAATATGTCAATAAACAAGAAAAAGATCGCAGGTGAAAAAGCGGCTGAATTCATCAAAGATGGAATGACTGTAGGTCTGGGAACCGGTTCAACTGCAAAATATCTGGTTGAAAAGGTCGGAGAAATGGTAAAAAATGGATTAAAGATCCAAGCAGTTGCGACATCAAAGGCTACGGAAGATCAGGCAAAAGAACTGGGAATATCTTTAGTAGATGTCAATGATGTTGAGTGCATTGATATTGCAATTGATGGAGTGGATGAAATAGACAGAGATTTTAATGCAACCAAGGGCGGTGGCGGAGCTTTGTTTCGAGAAAAGATAGTTGCCAGTCTAGCAAATAAAGTTATCTGGATAATGGATGATAGCAAGTTAGTCGAAAGTATCGGGGAATTTCCCTTGCCGGTGGAAATTCTTCCGTACGGATATAAGGTCACTTTCAAACGATTAGAGGCTCTTGGATACAATCCTGTAATGCGATTAAAAAACGACGGATTATTCGTTACCGACAACGGTAATTATATTGCAGATCTTCACATAGGTGCTCCTGCAGATGTAGATGATATAAAACAAAAACTCGATAATACAGTCGGTGTTCTTGAAACAGGTCAGTTCCTTAAAATGTGCGACTGTATCGTGGTGGGTACCTGCGACGGAGCCAGGATATATGATGCTGTGAGCATAATAGCTGGCTGCTAAAACAAACGGGAAAAAAGACAAACAATTGAACTGATATCATACCCTAACGATAACGGGCGTGCGGATTTTGGATCCATTCGATTCATAACTGATTTGAAGAGATATCCGGGCAGGTCTTTATGGGAATAGTCCGGTGATACTTAAGTTTTGTTATAATGAAGAACAAAGAGAGCAAGACATGATTCATACCGCCGTGCTTCGGCGGTATTTTGCTTGTCCTTGATAATTAATAAGCAACCGGGCGGATTTGGGAAAAGGTTAAGTTAGCTTTCTGACTGTCAGGAAATATATGGTGAACTATGAAGCTTTCAAATTTTTTGGAGTTTGCGAGATTTGGATTAAAAACGATCTTACTTGGAAAGAAGGATCCGATCCTGGGCACAGTGATCGTAACGGATAAATGCAATCTGAAGTGCAGGCACTGTTCGGTGAACAATATTACTGCAGTTGTTCATCCTTATTCACAAATTAAAAAAGAGATGGAACAGCTGTATAAGATCGGAATACGCATCCTGTTCTTCTGCGGCGGAGAGACCTTTTTATGGAGAGATGGCGATATGACGATCAGGGATCTCGTCTGCGAAGCAAAGAAGATGGGCTTTTTGATCGTAAATGTTGTAACCAACGGAACATTCCCTATTGATCTTCCGGAAGCAGATCTAATCCTTCTGAGCCTTGACGGAGACAGGGATCGCCATAATGCAGTTCGCGGTGATACGTATGATACTATTATGGAGAATATACGTAATGCGACATCCGACAATATATGCTTTTACATGGCAATAAACCAGATAAACAAGGATTCTGTCAGGGAAGTCTGCTATGCTGCGAGGGATACTAAAAACGTGAGGGCTGTTTCCTTTAATTTCCATACGCCCTACCCGGATACGAGGCAGCTTGCCCTTTCAAAGGAAGATAAGATCGAATGCTGCAGGGTGATAGAACAGATGATGAAGGAAAAGGTTCCGGTATTCAATCTGAAAAGTGCTTTTCCGTACATAATCAACAACAGTTTTCCTACGCCCTGTCATCAGTGCGTTGTAATAGAAAACGGGAAAATATCGGTATGCGGAAGATGTATCGATGTGCCGGGCCTGTGCGAAGAATGCGGATATTTCTTTGTTGCTGAATATACCCTGTTGTTTAGGGGCAATCCAAGGATCATTTTTGGAATGCTTAGAACTTATTTGAAATATATTTGAGGTTTTGCGTGAGTTTTCTGACTGATTTAACAAGAATGTGGCTTACAAGAAGTGTCAAGCCATTTACATTTAAGAACGAATATGATGAAGAGCTTTCCTTTGAGGATCTTAAGAGGCTCGGACTCTATATTCATATACCTTTTTGCAGATCGATCTGCAATTTCTGCCCCTATTGCAAGGTTGTCTATAATGAAGATAAATACGAGAGATACATTGATGCACTGATTAAAGAGATACATATGGTCGGAAATACCATCAGCGGCAGGAAAAGGACTACCAGCCTCTACTTTGGAGGCGGAACCCCGGCGCTTGCTGTCGACAGACTGGCAGAAATAATCGCAGCTGTCAGGGAGCATTTTATTATAACCGATGGTATCGGAGTCGAACTCCATCCGGATAATCTGGAGATATCCGTCCTTCAAAAACTAAAGAGCGCGGGAGTTGACCGGATAAGCATAGGAGTCCAGTCATTCCTTCCAAAATATCAGGAAGTACTCGGACGAAAAAGCATCGATGAGGACAAGATAAAGGAAGCTCTGCAGGCGGTAAGTTTTGATACGGTGTCAATGGATTTTATTTTTTCACTCCCCGGTCAGAGCTTTGAGGATCTTAGATCTGATATCGACAAGGCTTTTGAGATCGGAGCAAACCATGTCGCGATCTATCCTTTCATTGATTTTACTTTTACCTCAAGTCCGGTCAAGGCCATGCCAAAGAAAATGAAGCGTGACCTGATGGACAGGATAACTCTTTACTGTTACGAGAAAGGATTATATAGAAGTTCGATCTGGACATTTTCAAGTAAAGAGGAGGCAAAATACTCATCAATGACCAGGGAGAATTTCCTGGGTTTTGGGTGCTCCGCAACAACACTTTTAAAGGATCAGTTCAAGATAAACACTTTTGATGTAGACGAATACTGCAGGAGGATTGATGAAAGGAAGCTTCCAACATCCCTGACTATAAGATTTACAAAAAGACAGAGGATGGTTTATTACCTCTTCTGGACCGCATACAGCACGAGGGTGGATATTGACGAGTTTGAAAAGTTTTTTGGAGAACCTTTAAAAAAGAAGTACGGATTTGAGATCCTTATCGGAAAGCTGTTTGGCTTGATTACAGAAAAGGACGGAATCCTGTCGCTGACATTAAAAGGAGCATTTTATTATCACTATTATGAGAATTTCTATACACTTTCATATATAGACAGGATGTGGGGGATAATGAGAAAAGAGGCTTTCCCGAAAAAAATAAAGCTATAGCCTTTTATCCTGCTGTTTTTATATAATACTCATGTGTTAGCAATGCCGGATATATGCCATATCTAAGTGACTGGAAAGAGATAAGTTTGTAAACTGTATGAGCTTTAGCAAGGAGAGGATCAGTGATACTTTTAGTAGTCGATACACAAAAGGGCTGTTTTGATAAGAGTCTGTATGCATTTGAAACAGTAAGGGATAATATCAGACAGCTGATCGCAGTTGCAAGAGAGGATAATGTTGAGGTTTTATACGTCCAGCACGATGACGGACCGGGAACTGATCTTGCTAAGGGGACTGACAGCTATGAGATATATGAGGAATTCGCTCCGCTTAAAGAAGAAAAGCGCTTCGCAAAGAATGTAAACAGCGCTTTCCACCCTATGACGGGATTGACGCAATACCTGCTGGCAAAGAATGAAAAGGACATTATGACAGTAGGGGTATCAACAGACTATTGCATGGATGCGACAATCAAAAGCGGATTTGAGAAAGGATTCAATATGATTGTCCCGTCTTACACAAATTCGACCTATGACAACCCATATTTTGACAAAGAGACTGCCTATAGGTACTACAATGAATTCATGTGGGGAACACGATATGCGAAGATAATCACTTATGATCAGGCGATTCAGCTCCTGCAGGGCAAATATTGATTCCTACACTATAAAGAATAATTATTTTCTGGACTTAAACCAATTGAATATAGAAACCTTAAAAATGCGGTTACGAGATTTATCCCGTAGCAGCCTTTTTTGCAAAATAAAAAAACTCTTGACGGCTAATTTGAATTAGCCTATAATAGGCTAAACGAAATTAGCCAAACTGAGAGGTGATATTTTTGGATACAAAACAAAGAATTCTTGACGAAGCCCTGACGCTTTTTTCACAGAAAGGTTATGCCAACGTTTTTGTGAACGATATAGCTGAGAAGGTCGGGATCAAAGCGCCATCATTATATAAGCATTACAAAAACAAGCAGGCGATCTTTGATGAGATCATCGATGAGATGAATCACAGATTTGAAGCAAATGAACATAACATGAGCATAAACGGTACCGATCCGACAATAGATGCCGAGATCTATAAAAATATGGATGAGGATCATCTGGTGAAACTAGGAAATGATCTTTTTGCGTATTTTCTTCATGACAGCTATACCAAACGCTTCAGGAAGATGCTAACGCTTGAACAGTTTAAAGATAAAGAGCTTGCAAAGACATACTCAAGCCAGTATTTCGACATGCCGTTAACATATCAGGGCATGCTTCTTGGATTGCTGGTCGCGCAGGGATTTCTTGTATCGGATGATGTCCCTGTCATGACCCTTCAGTTTTATGCGCCTATATATCTGCTCCTTACTGTTTGTGACAGACAGCCTGAGAGAGAACAGGAAGCGATAAAGCTTATAGAAAAGCATATCCGTCAATTCGATAAGCTTTACGGGAGGAATTTCTAATGAAGATCACAGTCATTAACGGTACTGAAAAACATGGTGTTACATATAAACTCAAAGAGATCTTTCTTGATGAATTAAGAGCAGATTCAGAGATCACGGAGTTTTATCTGCCTAAGGACTGCCCGGGTTACTGTATCGGGTGTACTGCCTGCTTTCGTACATATGAGAACAAGTGCAAGGATGCCGAGTATGTCCAGAAGATAGAGAAGGCATTACTGGATGCAGATCTGCTAGTGTTCACATCACCTGCATATGTCTTTCATGCAACAGGTGCAATGAAGGCGATGTTAGATCACTTCGGATACAGATGGATGCCTCACAGACCGTCAAAGGAAATGTTTGGCAAGCGTGCAGTCATAATCACACAGTGTCTGGGTGCAGGGGCAAAATCGGCGGCAAAAGACATCAAAGACAGCCTTTCATGGTGGGGCATCAGCAGCATAAGGGTATACAGCTTTAGACTGATGAGCGAGATTGATTGGGATAAGCTTAACAAGAAAAAGAGAGATCAGATGACAGGCAAGCTCATAAGTGCTGCGGATAAGATAAGAAGGATAGATTTTTCGAAGCCCGCGAAGACAAATCTTCTGACCAAATGCAAATTCTATGCTGTCAGAATGATGCAGACAGGGCTTGGAAAAGAAAATCCCGAGTATACGGATTACAGGTACTGGAAGAATAACGGCT
Source organism: Lachnospiraceae bacterium (assembly GCA_017961385.1). GTDB lineage: Bacteria > Bacillota > Clostridia > Lachnospirales > Lachnospiraceae > Colinaster. The sequence continues at coordinate 851 of JAGCXJ010000262.1, read as the reverse complement.
GGATCGACAAAACCAGACCGTGGAAACGAGAAAGGATATAATAGACATGATCAATCTGTACTTTGGGAATGTACCTAATATTCTGTCAACGATCCTGTTTTTAGGTTTTGCTGTGTTCTTTATTTGGATAATGAAAAGGCCTGACGATGGAAAAAAATACAAAAAGGCGGCGATAATAACTGTTCTGACGGGGACAGCAATGTCCGCTCTCAGCGGGATAAAAGACAGCGCTGCTGATACGATGGCAGTTTCTTTTGAGCAGATGAACCTCCCTCTCGCTATACTTTGTGCACTGGGTATTGCAGCCGTTTTGCTGGGCATTTCATCAGCTTTTTGCAGGAAGGAGAAGGTAAACAGAGTTATTTTTTTAAGCTTAAGCTCAATCATTCTGATAAAGACGGTTGTAGTTGAGGTATTGCGTATTAAAGAATATTTGATGTAATGATTATCGGCAACTTGCAATATTTATGCTACAATAAAACAGGATATCTGCCGTCTCAATTGACATGTACAGGAAAGATAGGGAGAAACTGACAAATGACAATTGAAGAGAAATCTCAGCTTATCATAAATGATATAAAGAAGGAACAGGGTAATAATCCGGTCCGCATCTTTTATAAAGTTGTCAAAAAAGAATATATAAATATGCATGGTCCGGAACATCATGTGCTAGACGGAGCATGTCTGCTCATGGCATATTTTAACGCTGGTGGAAAGATCGATATTGATGACGGTCTGGGACAGCTGGTAAAAGAAGGGTTAAGGATGCCGGGGGCAATGTGCGGATTATGGGGAGTCTGCGGTGCTATCACTTCAATAGGGGCAGCACTGGCAATAATTGATAAAACAGG
>JAGCXJ010000261.1 GCA_017961385.1 Lachnospiraceae bacterium | reverse complement strand
TCGGCGTGACTCGTGTCGAGCAGCTTGCCCAGGAAGGTCATGATATCACCATCATTGACCAGAATGCAAAAGTGGTGGAGAGCATAACCAATACCTATGATGCCATGGGAGTGATAGGCAACGGTGCAAGCTATTCCACACAGATGGAAGCCGGTATCGAAAATGCCGACCTCTTTATAGCAGTCACAAACTCGGATGAACTGAATCTTCTTTGCTGTACAGTTGCTAAGCGTGCCGGAAATCTCGCGGCCATAGCAAGAGTCAGAACTCCCGATTACAGCAAGGAAGTCGATTACTTCATAGAGAAGCTGGGACTTGCGATGATCATCAACCCCGATTATGTATCTTCCAGGGTGATAGCAAAGATCCTTACACTTCCCACAGCGCTTGATGTCACGTCTTTTTCACACGGAAGAGTAAATCTGGTACGTATTGAACTGCCCGAGGATAATCCTCTTTGCAACAGGACAATAGCCGAGCTTGGCAGAGACGGCATCATACAGCAGACTGTCATATGTGCGATAGAGCGTGAAGGAAAGGTTTTCATCCCTTCGGGTGACTTTATCATAAGAGCAAAGGATATCATTTCTTTTGCTGCATCACAGAGAGAATCAAGACTGTTCTTAAAGAAAATAGGCTTTAAGACCGGACAGGTTAAGACCTGTATGATAGTAGGCGGCGGAAGAGCTGGCTATTATGCAGCCGAGCTTTTGATAAAGGCCGGAATAAGTGTCCGTATCATAGAAATAAATCAGAACAGATGCGAGCGCCTGTCTGAGCTTCTTCCCGAAGCGACCATAATCCATGGAGACGGTACGAGCGAAGAGCTTCTTAAGGAAGAAGGAATAGAGGATGTTGATGCATTTATACCTCTGACCGGTATAGACGAAGAGAACATACTCTTATCTTTGCATGCAAAGAAAATCTCACATGCCAAGGTAATAACAAGACTCACCAGGAACAACTTTATGGAAGTTGTAAACGGTCTAGATCTGGGAAGCGTGCTTTATCCCAAATACATCACTTCAGAAGCCATAATCGCTTATGTACGTGCAAGAAACAATTCCAAGGGCTGCAACATCGAGACCCTTTATCATATGTTTGATTCCAGAGCCGAGGCTATAGAATTCAAGGTTGAAAAAGCAAGCGACGTTGTGGATGTTCCGCTTTCAAAGCTTTCGCTTAAGAAGGATCTGCTCATAGCTTTCATCAACAGAAACGGAAAGATCATCATCCCTAAAGGTCAGGATGTTATAAAAGTCAAGGATACTGTTATGATCGTGACTACACATAAGGGATTTAAGGATATTCAGGATATACTGGCTTGAAACAAAGGTAAGACACTATGAATAGTTCCATGATACGAGTCATACTCGGACATGTTTTGAGAATAGAGGCCGCATTTATGTTGCTGCCTTGTCTTATAGCGCTGATATACAGAGAAAAAGAAGGTTTTATCTATCTTATCATTGCGGGTGCATGCGCACTGATTGGTGTTATTATGTCTGCAATAAAAAAACCTACGGATAGTGCTCTGTATCTGAAAGAAGGGTGCGTGGCAACTGCTCTCAGCTGGATAATGCTGAGTCTGTTCGGCGCACTTCCGTTTTGTCTGACTGGCGAGATACCGTCCTATGTTGATTCTCTGTTTGAGACCATATCCGGATTTACGACTACCGGAGCATCTATACTTAATGATGTGGAGAGCCTTTCCTATACGTCTTTATTCTGGAGAAGCTTTACGCACTGGATAGGAGGCATGGGAGTACTTGTATTTTTGCTCGCCATAATTCCGTTAAGCGGAGGATCCAATATCAATCTTATGAGGGCAGAAAGCCCCGGTCCTTCTGTCGGCAAGCTTGTTCCCAAGATCAAATCTTCAGCAAGGATTTTGTATGTTATCTACTTTATCATGACCATTGCCGAGATGGGGCTTCTCACCATAGGCGGCATGAAGCCGTTTCATGCGATAACACTCAGCATGGGTACAGCCGGAACAGGAGGTTTCGGAGTCTTAAACAGTTCGATAGCATCTTATTCATCATACTGCCAGTGGGTCATAACAGTTTTTATGATCTTATTTGGCGTAAACTTCAACGCATTTTATTTCATCCTTATAGGCAAGGTAAGAAAGTTCTTTGAGGTCGAAGAAGTAAGGTGGTATCTGGGTATAATCCTTGCAGCTATACTCATGGTATCCATAAATATCCGCGGTGTATACGGCAGCGTCTCAGAGACTGTAAGAAATGCGGCGTTTCAGGTAGCATCCATTATCACGACAACAGGATATTCTACAACGGATTTCAATATATGGCCGATGTTCAGCAAGGTCATACTTGTCGTTCTCATGTTTATCGGAGCATGTGCGGGCAGTACCGGCGGAGGCATAAAGGTCTCAAGAATTGTCATAATGCTAAAGACCGTCAAAAAGGAGCTGAATAATTACAGTCATCCAAAGAGCATCAAGAAGATAATGTTTGAGAAAAAGGCTGTAGAGCATGAAGTGCTCAGGGCCATAAACGTATATCTTATAACATTTATCATCATCTTTACTCTCTCTCTTACTCTGCTGTCGTTTGAAGACCATGATTTTTCAACAACATTTACGGCAGTTGCGGCAACGATAAACAATATCGGACCCGGACTCAATATGGTGGGACCTACGGGTAACTTCGCATTCTGGAGCATTCCTTCCAAGTTTGTACTGATGATAGATATGCTCGCAGGAAGACTTGAGCTCTTCCCGCTTCTTATACTGTTCAGTCCCAAGGTATTAAAAGAACTGGTAATAGATAGTTTTGCAAAGAGGAAATAAATGAGTAATTCAAGTTACAACCCGGAAAAGATAAAAGAAAACAGGGACCAGGTCATAATAAAGACAAGCATGCTGGGAATAGCTGCAAATATTTTCCTGTCATCAGTAAAAGCGATCTTTGGATTGATGGCAAATTCCATAGCGATCATACTCGATGCTGTCAATAACTTAAGCGATGCACTTTCTTCGGTCATTACTATAGTAGGGACAAAGCTGGCATCGAAAAAGCCCGATAAGAAACACCCTCTGGGATACGGAAGGATCGAGTACTTAAGCGCGATGACTGTCGCTGTCATCGTACTGTACGCCGGCATAACTTCCCTTGTAGAATCGATAAGAAAGATAATCAGACCGGAAACTGCCGACTACAGCACTGTTACATTGCTTATCATAGTTGCGGCTGTACTGGTCAAGCTAATACTCGGAAGATATGTAACGCATGTGGGAAAGAAAGTTAATTCAGGCTCACTGATCGCATCGGGAAAGGATGCGAGCTTTGATGCGATACTTTCCGCATCCGTCCTTCTGTCAGCGATTGTATATCTTAAGTGGAATGTAAGTCTGGAAGCCTATGTCGGAGTTGTCATATCCGCATTTATCATAAAATCCGGAATAGAGATGTTGATAGAAACACTGGATGAGATAATAGGAAAGCGAGTGGACAGGGATCTTGTAAAGGATCTGAAAAGGACCATCTGCGAGGAAGAAGATGTATCAGGTGCATATGATCTTATATTGCACAGCTACGGACCTGACAGATATGTGGGATCGGTTCATATAGAGATACCCGATACGCTCACAGCCGAAGAGATAGACAGCCTTCAAAGAAGGATAGCTCAGAATGTGTTCCAAAAACACGGAGTCCTTCTGGGAGGAATAGGCATCTATTCTGTAAATTCCAAGGATGATCAGGTAAAAAAGATGCGTTCCGATATTACGCATATGATAGTGCAGCATGAAGGAGTACTTCAGATACACGGCTTCTATGCGGATATTGAGAGACGGGCGATAAGTTTTGATATAGTGCTTGATTATGGCGTTGATGACAGACAGAAGCTGTTTGCTCAGATAAAAAAAGAGGTTGGGAGTGCGTATCCGGATTATACGCTTAACATGGCACTTGATATCGATGTCTAGCGCCTTACTCCGTTAAACACAAAGCCGTGTTCAAGCAGATAGTCACACCATAATGAATAATACTTGGCATACAGATGAACCTGATCGAATGAGTAACCGTCGGTCAGGTTTCCGTTTTCATCACATACTGCCTCGTTTATATCTAAATAGTATATATACCAGTCATTAGCCAGTGTTGCAAGCTTTTCGTTACGTGCAGTGATATTGGTATTGTTGATAGAAGGGTGGGTAGCCGATTTCTGGGCACCCACTTTCATTATGCCCTGAACAACGATTATCGCATCAGGCTGCCAGCGATGGATCTGGTCTACAACTTCCGTGTACTTTTCAAAGTATGTATTGATGTTCGAACCGCATTCATTTATTCCCAGCATTATATATACCTTGCCGTAACGCGAGCTTGATAGAACTTCGCGAGCGGTGGTATGCTGTATGTCTCCAAATGATATATCCCTGTCGAGACAGTCATAGATGGTCATGCCGACATCGGCAAGATAGTCGCAGTTATCCCATCCGGAATAGAGCTGAAGTCCGACGGTTCTTGAATCACCCAGAAAAACGGCATCGTTAAAGTAGGACTGATCGACTGGCTGCTCCACATAGTATGTGGAAGGCTGGCTTGCCGCTATTATATCTTCTAGAGGCTCGCCGTAGATGGGTGTAGGTGTCGGCTCGTCCATTACAGAGAGTACCTCGGAGGATTCGCTTACTTCTCCCGAAGAAGTAACGTCCGGCAGGGCTATCTGCTCATTCTCATTTCCCATGACTACGGTATGAGATGCCTTGCGGGGGTTTAGAAGCGTCTGTTCAATTGTATCTGCCATTGAACTTACTCCGGCTACTATCGTATCACCCTGAACTGCAAAATACGGAAAGTATATCTGCAGTGTACGCGAAAACTGCGTAGAAAAGAACATGAAAAGCAGTGTCGCATATATGAATACGAAAAGCGGAGCTCTTTGAAATATCTTTTTCACGAAATCTCCTTAGAAATTTATATACATGAACGGATTGTTGCCGTTCTTCATTATCATATAAACACAGACCCAGAAAAGTGCAAACGATATAAATCTCGTCATATAGATCCTGGTCTTTACCAAAACCTCTTCCATCAGGGGGAAGCAGCATATGATACCGCCTATCAGATACGGCCAGTAGTCTGACAGATAATTGAGGTAATCATTCTTATTTACGTTAAGCGGTGTGCATACGCTCGTAAGATTGAACAGTCTTGTGAAGAATATCCCCATCTGTTCTATATTTCCTATCGCAAACATCATCCATGTAAACGGGATGATGATGAGAACATATACATGCCTGAAAAAGTATACGACCTTTCTTTCGCTTTTAAAGACTTTTTTAAGAAGAGTCTTTTCAAGGATTATGAAAAACAAAAGGGTTAGAGCCCAGAACATGAAATTTAAAGTAAGTCCGTGCCACAGCCCTGTCAGGATCCAGACAGCCGACAGGCTTAAAAGAGTCTTTTTAAGGCCGTTTTTGCTGCCGCCCATCGGAATGTAAACATAGTTTTTAAACCACTCGCCAAGCGTCATATGCCAGCGGCGGTAAAACTCTGATATGCTCTTTGAAAGATAAGGTGAACGGAAGTTGATCGGAAGACTAAAGCCCAGCATCTGCGCAACACCTATGGCCATCAGTGAATATCCCTGGAAATCGAAGTACAGCTGCATGCTGTAGGAATACATTGAAAGCCACGCAAGCGGTGTGGATATGCTCTGAAATCCGACAGTCTGCACTCCGTTCCAGAGATAGTACAGTCTGTCAGCGATTATTATCTTAAAAGACATACCGAGAATAAAGGTCCTGATGCCCTTTTCAAGCTTGCTAAGTGAAACCTTATCCGGCATCTTAAGGTCGCTTTCTATATCCTTAAAGCTTACTATAGGACCCTGAAGGACCTTGGGGAAGAACATCACATAATTGGAAAATGTGACGATATTCTTGCACGCGGATATGTTGTTTCTGTAAACATCCAGGTAATAGCCGATGAGCTGTACAGTAAAGAAACCGACTCCTATGAAGGTATGATTCTTGAAGAAAAGGATCGATATGACCATAAGAGCGATCTGAAGAACTATGCCGAAACGCGTGATGAACCTGCGCAGTCCGATCTTGTCAAAGAAGCGGTCTTCGAGTATACCCGAGATAAACACTATGAGGATGTTTATCAGCAGTACGGGGAAAAGCCAGATATCGTTAAGGGCATAAAAAGCCATACTGCCTGCAAGAAGAAAGTAAGGCTTGATCTTCATGGGCAGCAGAACATATATCGGAACATATATCAATATGAATATAAGTAAAAAGTTAATATCAGAAAATGTCATAATAAAATCCCAGCATTTAAATTATATGGTTTTATGTGTTCCGTGTAAATCGCTAAATCATCTCTGAAGGGTAAAAAATGACAGTATGGACAAAAAAAGCCAAAAAAATGCTAGATATTTATAATAATGTGCGCTTGTGCGAGCACGTTTATTGTGTATACTGATATTTTAGGGAGTAGAATGGTGGAATGATTAATGAAAAAGAAATTACTGGTGACAGCATGCCTTGTGGCGGTATGTGCTGTTCTTGGTGTACTTATCTACTCAAAATCTAACTCAGATTCAAAACAGTCTATCAATTCGATAGACTCACTTCAGACTATTTCATACGATGCTTCAACTGAATATGAAGAGGCTCTTTTAAAATTCGAAAGCGGCTGTGACAATGCAAAGGTCATAAGAGATGATGACAGCGCAAATGAGAATAGTATCGCGCTTGTTTTTGAAGGCACAAGCGACACTGTTATCATTGAAAAGATCATCAGTCTTTTGGATGAACATGATGTTAAAGCAACATTTGCCATATCTGCAATGGAAGCGGCCGAAGACGAAAAGACACTCCAGCTGATAGCCCAAAAGGGACACGATATTGCAGATTCCGGATTAAGAGGTGCAAACAACATGGAGGATATGACGGATGAAGAGCTTATCTATGACTTTACCTATTCAAAAAAAGTCTTCTCCACTCTTTTAAACAAGGATACGAAACTTTTGATGTTAAATCGTACTCTTTATACGGACTCACTGTGTTCTGCTGCAGCTGCAAGCGGATTTGACAGGCTTATAGCTGCGAGTGCGGGTCATTATCTGAACGAGACAAGCTTTAAGGAATATGAAAAAGCAAGTAACTATATTTCAAAGCAGCCAGGTGGTACCATCATCGTAATTAAACTGAGCGGATATCTTGACGCTCTTGAGATAGAACCAAAGGTTGAAGTCAAAAAGCCTGCTGAAGACAAGAAGGCGTCGGCAGATGTGGCTGAAGAGGAAGAGGAAACCTCTGACGAGGATATTGTAGAAGTTGTCGAATGGATACTAAAGGCGATAGATGAAAACTCAAAGGATGCTGTTTTGGCTTCTTCCCTAAAAAGCATGACCAATGAAGAGTATGCGAAAGAGCTTCTTGATAAAGAGGATCAGGTAAAAGCACGCGTTTATCGTGATGTAAGCACAATCGAGAACATAGTCGGACTTACATTTAAAGGCATGGTAAACGATGAAGAGACACTCGATCAGATACTTGCGACACTTGAAAAGAACGAGGCAAGAGCAACATTTTTTGTATCCAAAAAAGATATAGAAGATAATAAAGAGCTGATCGAAAAGATTGCTGAAGCCGGCCATGCGTTCGGAACACTCGGAACAGATGCAAGAGATCTGTCGCAATCCGACAGATATACGATATATGAAGATCTGATAAACGGTGAAAGAGCCATAAGAAGTACGGTCTCATTAAAGTGCAGATATTATATGCCGGAAACGGATGTAAGCGATGAAATGCTCATTGCTGCCGCCACTGCAGGGCTTACTGTAATAGTTGCACCGGATAGACTGAGTACTCAAAAGGGATCTATAAACCTCTTAAACCTTACTGATGATTATGATGTAGCCACACTTGATAGGTATCTGTCAAAAACTAAATCTGAAAAGGTTAAAGTTGCTGATCTTACTGAACTCATCAGACAGGCGGAGACGATACCCGTTATAGATAAACAGGTGCTTGATGAACTGCGCGATGCAAATGAAGGAAAGCTTGCGTCTGATAATGATTTTATATATACGACCGAAAAAGCGACTGTTATGTGCTTTTTTGGTGTTTCAAACAAGCCTGTTGTAAGAGATGTGCTGAATATTCTGGATGAAAGAGGATATCAGGGAACATTTTTTGTAACAGCGGATGAAATGAAAAACTGTGCAGAGCAGATAGAAGAAATTATCGATGCGGGGCATGAAGTAGGCATTGCATATATAGAGAATAATAAGTATCCTGCACAGTTTGATACAGTAGCAGCCTATATACTTGGTTCTATGCAGTTCCTCGAATGGAAATACGGTGTATCAACAACACTTGTAGAACAGCCTTATGGAGAGATAGCGGATGAGACCAAAGAGGCAGTATCTGCGACGGGATGCACGCTTGTAGGGCACGAGTTTTCCATGGTCCAGTCTCAGTATATTGAGAGCAGACAGGTAAGCGATTTTTACGGAAAGTATTCGGGAAAGATACATGTTCACAGAGGAAGCATAGCATATTTCAGCATGAACAGCTTTGCATCTGACAAGGAACTTGATGAAGACTCAGATAAGGAGACGCTGCTGGGAGATCTTTTGAAAGCATATATAAGCAGAAATATCGATACGCTAGTCTATAAGGATTATAAGGGCATATATCAGCAGTCAACAAGATACAGCGTCAGAGGATACAGCAGTGTGGCGAACACAAGGTACTGCTATGTTCCTGGAAGGGGAGGAAACAGAGCGGTAGGCATGAACAATTCCTATCTTGGAAGCTTACAAGACAGACAAGAGCAGAATGATTATATGTTTGCCAGATATATAGGCAATCCTTCGGTCACCCGTATACCTGGCTTTACCGATAAGGAATGCGAAAGCATGGATAAAAAAGGATATGTAACGGATGACAGGACCATATTTCTTACATTTGATGACTGGGGCAATGACTCTGATGTGAACCAGCTTCTTTATGTCCTAAATAAATACGGAGTCAGTGCAACCTTCTTTATAAGAACGAACAATGTTTCAAGTAATCCTAATCTTTTGCGTGCCATTGCCGTTGACGGCCATGCGATAGCAAGTCACACTCACTCGCATATGCAGCTTTCGACTCCTGACACAAGTGTAACGGACGGTTATGAATATCTGGAGTTAAGCGATGAACAGGCTCAGGTATTAAGACGTGATCTTGTGACAAGCTATGATGTATTGAACAGATACACGGGAGATATGGTAGTAAACGGAAAGAAAGCTCTGACAACTCTGTTCAGATCGCCTACGCTTGCAGCAGGCAGGAACGGGATGTATCAGGTGTTTGATACTGGATTTACGTATATGGTGAGCGGAAGTTTGAGTACACAGGATTATAAGGCCGGTTCAGTAGACGAGCTTGTAAATGTTCTAAGAAACGGAAGGGAAGAATTCTGGGGAATGAACAGAGTCTCAAACGGAACGTGCATTGTCATGCATATGTCACCGGATGCTGTTTATACGGCGGAAGCACTGGATATCATGATACCTGAATGGCAGTCACAGGGATATACGTTCAGCAGACTGGATGATTATCTTAAGTAGAAACAGAAAGCAAGCAAGATGGAATTCCTAGATAAGATAAGAAAAAAGAAAAACGGAAGAGTAAATTCAGAGGATGTACTGTTAAGAGAAAAGCCTGACAGACGTCTCCTCTCATATGTGCCTGACAAGACTGAAGAGCGCATGCCTACCGATCGACGCGGATCGACAGTCGGAGAAGGCGGAGATACCTATGAGGATGTATTGCAGTTTAAAAAATCCGGCATCAGATTCATGGTGAATTTTGAAGTCGTTCTTACAGCAGGTCTTGTTAATAAAATAAGCTGTAAGGGAACAGCTGTTGATGTATCAAATACCGGTATGCTGATAAGGTTTACCAAGGACAACGGAGAGGTGGTAAAAAAAGCGGATACTCTTATGGCACGTTTCACAGTAGTTCCGGGCAGCATGCCTGAAGGATATGAGATGAATGTGAAGCAGCAGGTTAAGGTAGCCAGGATCATTGAAAACAAAGAAGATGATGACATGCTATGTGCCGTGATCTTTTCAAAGCCTCTTTCAGATTATGCCGCAGTCAACAAGGACAGATACATGCTCACCGTGTCTGCAATACTTCTCGGCTTCATAAGCTTATGCATCGTTCTTATGCGTGCAGAATCGATCATATACTTCAAATTTAATAAGTGGCTTTATCTTTACAGCATCATCACGGCATTTTTTCTGCTTAGCAGATATCTTTTCGGGGCTCTTTATCGCCCGGTCAAGATTGATCCCGACTTTACGCCTGGTGTTACTGTCATCATTCCATGCTTTAACGAAGAGGAATGGATACAGAAGACCATACAGAGCTGTATCAATCAGGATTATCCTGTCGACAAGCTGGAGGTCATTGTTGTTGATGACTGCTCGACCGACAGATCGGTGGAAAAGGCAAACGAGATAATAGAGGCCCTGAAAAAGGAATCGCATGACAGATACTTTGTTGAAGGAAGGATATCATGTCTTGTACAGGAGCAGAATCTCGGAAAAAGAGATGCACTTGTCAGAGGTGTTTTGGAAGCCAGGCATGATCTTGTTGTATTTGTTGATTCTGATTCTTTCTTAGATCCGTTTGCGATAAGAAATCTAGTCCAGCCTTTTAAGGATCCCAAGATGGGCGGTGTGGCAGGAAGGACGGATGTTGCCAATACCTATACGAATGCACTTACCAAGATGCAGTCTGTCAGATATTATATTGCATTTCGCATCATGAAGGCTGCGGAAGCTTACTTTGATTGCGTTAGCTGTCTGTCAGGACCTCTTTCATGCTACAAGAAAGAGATAATAATGGAGAATAAGGATGCATGGCTTAATCAGCGCTTCCTAGGTCAGAAGGCCACATTCGGTGATGACAGAGCTATGACGAATTTTGTCTTAAGCAAGCACAGGACCTCTTATCAGGACACAGCCGTTTGCTCTACCATCGTTCCCAATAAGCACAAGGTATTCCTTAAGCAGCAGATGAGATGGAAGAGAAGCTGGCTGAGAGAATCCTTGATAGCCGGAAAGTTTATCTGGAAAAAGGAGCCTTTTGCATCGGTATCTTTCTATATGGGACTTATGGTACCGATAGCAGCTCCTATTGTAGTCATCTATAACCTTATCTATGTACCGTATACGCAGCATATATTCCCGACAACTTTCCTTGTCGGTCTGTTTCTTATGTCAATGATGATGAGTATGGCACAGCTTCTTTTAAGAAAGAGTTCTACATGGATATACGGCATGATCTTCTGTATATACTATGAGCTTGTCCTGCTGTGGCAGATGCCTATTGCGTGGTTCACCTTCTGGAAATCAACGTGGGGAACCCGCATGACTCCAAGCGATATCAAAGCTGCGGAAAAAAAGATCAGAAAGAGAATGTCCCAGTACAAAAACAGGGAGTATATAAGTGTTCAGGAATTTGCTGAAGCCGTAGGTATCAGTGACAGATATATTTATGAGCAGATACAGACCAGACTGGCTCCGTTCGTTATTATTGTGGGTGACAGTGAAATGCTAAGACCCGAGGGAGTGGAAGTACTCTTTAAGGATGACGAGGATCAGGATATTGCTCAGAAGGAGGCGCAGCATGTATAGGATAGAAACGCCGAAAGATCTGAGAAAAGGTATTAGATCGATACTGCAGCTTTCAGTACTGCTTTTTGTTTTGTATATCCTTATAAGAGTCTTTGTGACTTTTAATGAATACAGACCGTACAATGCAAATGATAAGAGTGTTGTATCGGGAAAAGATCACGGATTTGTGGCATTATCATATATCGGCACCGACAGAGAGGGAAACCAGACTCTTATCTCGTCAGAAAGACTAAGCGAGCATTTTAAGGCTATGCATGATCTGGGATATGTGACTGTTACTCAAAAGGATGTTGAGGATTACTACAATGAGGGAAGACCGCTCCCCGACAAGGCACTGTTTCTCATGTATGAGGACGGAAGAAAAGATACAGCGATCTATGCTCAGTCTGTAATGGAAAACTACAATTACAAGGCTACTATGTTTACCTATGCCGAGAAATTCAGGAGCAGGGACGGACACTTTTTAATGCCTAAGGACCTTGAGGATCTTGTTAATAACGGTTACTGGGAGATAGGCAGCAACGGCTATCGCTTAGGATATATAAATGTCTTTGACAGGTATCACAGGTATATAGGTCAGCTTAACAGTACCGAATATTCGGACATGGTCAGGTTCCTTGGCAGAGACTATAACCATTTCCTAATGGATTATATAAGAGATGAGAATGATATTCCCATAGAATCGGTCGATGCGATGAGACGCCGTATAAGCGGTGAATATGATCTCATGAAAAATGAGTATACACAGCTTTTGGGATATGTGCCAAAGGCGTATGTTCTCATGCATGCCAATACGGGAGCTTTCGGTGAAAACAGAAGAGTAAGTGCTGTCAATGAGCAGTGTATCGCAGATACGTTCGACATGAATTTCAATCGAGAAGGATATTCATGGAATAATAAAGAAAGCAGCATCTATGATCTTACACGTATGCAGCCGCAGGCATACTGGTATACAAATCATCTTCTTATGAGGATAAAATATGACATAGATGAAACGGATGCAGAAAGTATCACTTTTGTGGAAGGTGACACTTCGCAAAAGCAGTTCTGGGAATGCGAAAAGGGAGCGGTTGAGTTTAAACCTCAGCTTATAGCGCTCACCTCATTGCCTGAGGACGAAGGAGTCTTAAGATTCAAGGCAAAGACGGATCTTGGAAACATTGCGGTAAGCACGTATTTTACCGGAAATGTCATCGGAAGCCAGGCGGTTGAACTTCACGCAAATAAGGACAGGAGCAAAATGATTAGCGTGGAATACATGAATAATGTCATGTATCTTAAGCAGAACGGAGAGATACTTGAACAGATCGATATGGATGATTTCGATGAGTTGGAAAAGATATCCGTTGAGGAAGATAAGAGAGATACTCTTGTAGGTGAATATGAGGCATTTGCAAGAAGAGCCGGCAGTCATAACGAATCGGTGGAGTATAAAAAGCTAAAGGCACAGGCACAGGCTCTTGAAGCAAGATCTGTACGGGAAGGCGCCAAGGAATACAAGAGGACTTTCCAGATCTCCGATCCGGGCAACAGAAAAATAGATATAACACTTAAGGATAACAGAATAACGGTCTATGTCGATGACAAGCCTATGTGGGAAAAGTATGAACTTACTGAGTCTGATCCCGGAGATATCTGTCTTTCGTGCGCATGGGGAGATTTCAGATACAGTCAGAGAAATATAGCCGATGATGTATATGACGGAGTATTTTCCGAGGTGGTTATAAGGGATCCGGATACAGACACTGAGATATACAGCAATTTGTACAAGGGAAAGGAAAAGGCCGCTAATGCCTTGACCGGATTCTGGGACAGCCTTATAAACTGGTTCATCAAAAACCTGTAATACAAGGACATTGAAATAGGATGAATATCAGTATATACTAAATAGGATAGGTCATCGAATGTACAATAGGAGATATTTATGAGAAACGTAGCACTTATTACAGGTATAACAGGACAGGACGGTTCCTATCTTGCGGAGTTTTTGCTTGAGAAGGGATATGAGGTTCACGGACTTATGCGTCGTCATTCGATCGCTGGCACAGAACGTATCGATCATCTTCTCAGATCATCATATAATGGAGTAAAACTGTTTTTGCATTTTGCCGATACGACAGACTCAAGCTGTCTTGGCAGGATCATCTCAGAGATAAAACCCACAGAGGTCTATAATCTTGCGGCTCAGTCGCATGTTGGAATCTCTTTTGAGGTTCCGGAGTATACGGCTGAAGCTACTGGAGTGAGCACATTAAAGCTTCTTGAGGCGATAAGGCTTTACGGCGGAAACTGCCGCTTCTATCAGGCATCGACTTCAGAGCTTTTCGGAGGTCTTCCGGAGACTGCTCCTCAGTCGGAAAAGACACCTTTTTATCCGAAGAGCCCGTACGGCGCTGCAAAGCTCTACTCTTACTGGATAACCGTAAACTACAGAGAATCCTACAACATGTTTGCATGCAACGGAATTCTCTTTAACCATGAATCACCCAGAAGAGGCGAAAATTTCGTAACTAGAAAGATAACACTGGCTATCGCAAATATCATGGCGGGAAATCAGGAAAAGCTTTCTCTGGGAAACATGAATGCAAAGCGTGACTGGGGATTTGCGGGAGACTATGTCAAGGGCATGTGGCTCATGCTGCAGCAGGATACACCCGGTGATTATGTTCTTGCGACAAACGAGACTCATACCGTAAGAGAATTTGTAGAAGCAGCTTTTGGCGAACTTGGCATAAAGATAGTCTTTGAAGGAAGCGGTGTTGATGAGAAGGGTATCGATGAGGCAACAAAAAGAGTGCTTGTGGATGTAAATCCGCAGTTCTACCGCCCCGCTGAAGTAGAATTCTTATGGGGAGACTGTACCAAGGCTGAGAATACGCTCGGATGGAAGAGAGATATAGATTTCAAGGGACTTGTAGCTATGATGATGGATGCCGATATGAAGGCGATCTGTGGCAAGAGCTGTGAAGAATACAGAAACGGGAAATAATTAAACTATGATAATGGTTTTACTAAACTGGCTCTATATTGCAATGACCTCGTTTGGAACGGGGATTGCCGTATTGAGCTTTTTTAGTTGGATTTATGACAGAGAAACTGTAGAAAAGCCTTTTTACATCATACTGGCGGGACTTGTTTTCAATACCGTATATGCACAGACATGGAGCCTTTTTGGAGGCGTGGGAGTTGCTGCAAATGTGGTCCTTATGCTCATCAGTGTAATATCTGTTATTGCATTAAAAGACAGTGCAAGGACAAGTTTAAAAGGTCTGTTTGAGAGGATAGATAACACACGCATACTGGCATATATCTATCCTGCGATCATCATCTTGTTCGCATATGGTTCCTCTCGCGGCTACATACATTATGATACAAGTCTGTATCATGCACAGAGCATCAGATGGATCGAAGAGTACGGAGTTGTTAAGGGTCTGGCCTGTCTTCAGTTAAGATTCGGATACAATTCTAGTGCATTTGCTCTTACGGCGCTTTACAGCTTTGCGGACATCTTCGGACAGTCGCTGCATACGACAGCAGGTTTCTTCTGCCTTCTGGGAGCATTTCAGGTTTCGGATGTATATATTGTATTTAAGGAAAAGAGAGTCAGACATTCGGACTTTATAAGAATAGGCCTTCTGTTTTATCTGGGCCTTATCTTTAAGGAGATGGTATCGCCTGCGAGTGATTATTATGCACAGATACTCATATTCAGTGCTGTCATAGCATGGCTTGATAATCTGGAACGTGACAAAAACAGATCCAGAGAGGATCTTACACATCTTAAGGATATATATCCCTATGCCATGATAAGCATACTCCTTGTATTTGCAGCTACAGTCAAGTTTTCGATAGCTCTGCTTGTACTGCTTGCGATAAAGCCTGCTATCATGCTCATAAAAAACAGATATGTAAAACCGATGATAGCATCGCTGACAGCAGGCATTGTTACATTGCTGCCGTTCTTTATCAGAAATGTACTGATATCGGGATGGCTGATCTACCCTTCGACTCTTATCGATCTTTTTGACGTGGACTGGAAGATACCAAAGGGCGTGGCACAGTACGATGCCATGGAGATAGGAGTATACGGCAAGGGTATAAACGACGTTACAAAACTTGATATGCCTATCAGTAAATGGCTTCCTGCTTGGTTTGGAAATCTGTCTTTGGTTGAAAAGGGATGGGTTTGCCTTACTGCTTTATGTCTTGCGGCAGGAGTTATATATTTCATATATAAACTGATAAAGAGTAAGGTCGATGCTGATATCCTTTTGGTATTCATAGTGCTTGCGATATCGTGCATGTTCTGGTTTTTCAGTGCTCCTCTTGTCAGATACGGATACGGCTATCTGACCTGTATCCCGCTTTTTGTCGACGGATGTCTGTGCATGGAGCTTGTTAAAAGATCAGGAGACAAAAGATCTCTTTACATCGCATTCTTTATAGTCTTTGGCATTATGGGACTTTATCGCCTAAAGACAGTCGGATATGATATAATAAGTACGTTGAAGCAGCCTTATTATCTTGCTCAGGCAGACTATGAAGACTGGCCTGCAAAGGAGTATGAACTCAAGCCCGGAAGGATCATATATGTTCCCGAACAGGATGCTCTTATAGGTTATGATAAGTTTCCTGCATCCTTGATGACTATCGACATTCAGATGAGAGGGGACGAGTTTAAGGACGGCTTCAGATACAAGGATTATGATGCATGGCTTGAAAAGAGCCAATCAGATAATGAATGAATCTATTTACCGGAGGTATTAAAAATGTCCAGTCTTACAAAGCAAGACAAGATATATGTTGCAGGTCACAGAGGACTTGTTGGCTCTGCAATAGTCAGATCACTCAAAAGGAGCGGTTACACAAACATTATTGGAAGGACGCATAAGGAACTCGATCTTACAGATCAGAAATCTGTAAGAGATTTCTTTGAGGCAGAAAGACCGGATGTCGTTGTACTCGCGGCAGCAAAGGTTGGAGGTATAAATGCCAATCAGACAATGCCGGCCGAGTTTGCATATGAGAACATGCAGATACAGTGCAATGTCATTAAGTGCTGTCATGATTACAAAATAAAGAAGCTTTTGTTTTTGGGAAGTACATGCATATATCCCAAGATGGCACCTCAGCCAATACCTGAGGATGCTCTTTTGACCGGCCCTCTTGAGGTGACAAACGAAGCCTACGCCATAGCAAAGATCGCCGGAATGGAAATGTGCAGATTCTTTAAGAAGCAGTACGGCGATGACTTCATCAGCTGTATGCCGACAAATCTTTACGGTCCCTATGATAACTATGATCTGAGCAATTCTCATGTTCTTCCTGCGATGATCAGAAAATTCCACGAGGCAAAGATAAATAATGCGCCTAGCGTTGAACTTTGGGGAACAGGCTCTCCTCTAAGAGAGTTTCTCTATTCTGACGATATGGCAGATGCCTGTGTATTCCTTCTTGAGAATTACAGCGGTGAAAGACATGTAAATATAGGAACGGGCAAGGAAGTGACGATCAAACAGCTTGCCGAGCTTGTAAAGAAGACCGTTGGATTTAACGGGGACATTGTATGGAATTCTGATATGCCTGACGGAACACCGAGAAAGCTTGCTGATGTGAGCAAGCTGCATTCGCTTGGATGGACACATAAGGTAGAACTTGAAGAAGGCGTAAAACTGGCTTATGACTGGTTTAAGGAAAACGTTGAGGATGCAAGACTTTAAGAGAGGCAGGGTATAAATCATGAAAGTATACGGAGTGATCATGGCAGGAGGCGGAGGCACCAGGTTCTGGCCTTTATCAAGAGCAGACAAGCCAAAGCAGTTTTTAAACCTTTCGGGAAAGAATGCAATGGTGGTTGAGGCGGCTCAAAGACTGGCCAAGGTCGCTGACAAGGAAGATATGGTTGTGGTTACGAATGTAAAGACGGCAGATGCGACGATCGATCTTACAAAGGAAATCCTTAAGCCCGATCATATCCTTGCTGAGCCGGCTGCCCGCAACACAGCTGCATGCATAGGATATGCGGCAATGGAGATCATAAGAAAATATGAAGACGGGATCATGGTGATCGTACCTTCAGATCCGTTTATAAAGGATGAGGATAAGTTTGCGCTTGTTTTAATCAAGGCTGTATATGCTGCAGAAGAGACGGATGAGCTGATAACAGTCGGGATCAAGCCTACCTACCCCGCAACCGGATACGGCTACATTAAATACAACGCCGATGATGACAATGTCGCAAAAAAGGTATATGAATTTGTTGAAAAACCCGATCTTGAGACGGCCAGTGAGTATGTCGACAGCGGAGAGTATGCATGGAACAGCGGCATGTTCATATGGAAAGCGTCAACAATACTTAATTATTTTGAAAAACTCCTTCCCGACATATACAGATATCTTGTCAGGATAGGAGACGCAATGGGAACTGAAAGGGAGCAGCAGGTTCTTGACGAGCTTTATCCCGAGATACCAAAGATATCCATCGACTACGGAATAATGGAGCGTGCAGACAAAGTTCTCATGCTCGAAGGAGATTTCGGCTGGAATGATGTGGGAAGCTTTGATGCTTTTGATCAGATCCATGAAAGAGATGTTGACGGCAATGTGATACTTTCCGATGTCAGTCTGATAGACTGCGATGACAGCGTTTTTTACAGTACACAGAAGGGACATCTTATAGCTGCTCTTGGGATCAAGGATATAGTTGTTGCTCATACCGATGATGTCACACTGGTATGTGCCAAGGACAGAGCCCAGGATATAAAACTGTTTTCTGATAAACTGAAGGAAGAAGGAAAGGAGAGGTATTGTTAAAGACCAAGCTTATCGTTATCCAACATTATGTGAGATTGAGCGTTAAGTGGTGTTTGTTCTCAATGCTGACCGGGGCTGTCTGCGGATTACTCGGAACAGGCCTTTATTTCTTTGTGCAGTGGGCAAACGAGATAAGAAGCGAGTACAACTGGCTTTTACTGTTTCTTCCCGTTGCGGGTCTTATAATCGTTAAGACATATCATATGTTTGACATACATGAGGATAAGGGAACGGACCTTATCTTTGATTCCGTAAGAAATGCCCAGGCCATACCGTTCAAGATCACGGTGGTCAGCTTTCTTTCAACCGTATTTACTCATCTCTTCGGCGGTTCTGCCGGAAGAGTCGGTGTTGCCATTCAGATGGGCGGCAGCATTTCTTCAAACCTAAGCAGGATATTCAAGCTAAATCCTAAGGACAGGAGCCTGTTTGTAATGTGCGGAATGGCGGGACTGATATCCGCGCTTTTCGGAACCCCTCTGATGGCGGCATTTTTAAGCATGGAGGTCATAAGCATAGGTGTTATTTACTATGCTGCTCTGCTTCCGTGTCTCTTGACTTCTCTGACATCCTATTTTGTAGCGATTTCATTAAATATTGTTCCCATGAGATATAACCTTTCAGAGATTCCTCTGTTAGGTGTTGATTCTGTTATAAAGATCAGCTTTTTGGGTGTTTTGTGCGCAGTGGTGAGCATAATGTTCTGCGGAGCGATGAAGCTTTGGGGAGAGACTGTAAAGAAGCATATAGAAAATCAGTATATCCGCATACTTATCGGTTCGGGGATCGTCATAATACTCACTCTTTTATCAGGAAGTCAGGTATACAACGGCTCAAGCGCATCGCTTTTGAATAGGGCGATCAATTACGGTCAGGCGCATCCTTATGATTTCCTGTTAAAGATCCTGTTTACTGCGATAACTCTTCAGTCGGGCTATAAAGGCGGAGCTGTATTTCCGGCACTTGTCATCGGAGCAACGTTTGGATGCACTTTCGGATGGTGGCTGGGACTTCCGGTGGAGTTTGCCGCTGCAGTCGGAATGGTAGCGGTATTCTGCGGAAGCGTTAACTGCCCGATCGCGAGCATCTTTCTTGCTATCGAGGTATTCGGGGGAGGAGGCATCGTTCTCTTTGCCATAGCATGCGCGATAAGCTTTGTATTCAGCGGATACTTTACTGTATTCCCGGGACAGCAGTTTGTTTACTCGAAACTGCGCATCGAATACAAGCATTCGACCATGCGAAACGTTGAAGAGGATGATTTTGATTAGTTTGCCAAGTAAATTTAATTCTGATAAAATGTAGGTCAGTATTATTGCAGGGCAGAGTATGTTTATTTTAGGAATATTTTTAATGCTTTTGCTGCCGTTTGCTATTGGAACGGTAATGAATTTTATAACAAGACAAAAAGGGACTAATCAGATTGAAACATATTTGATTGGTTTTTTTTCGCTTTTTTTGATACAGGGCATCGTATTTTGTCTTCATAACTTTGCAGGTATAAATTTTGCCGGATGCTGCACGATCTTTTCTGTGATCACCTATGTATTTACGGGCTTTTTTGTTTTTATCGCGATCTTTGGTTTTTCGGATTATATAGTATGCGGATTAAAAAAGCCCAATATAAGAAAAGATGAGAGGATCGTATATGCTTTTATGATAATGGCCATTGCTGTTGTTATAGTAAGAGTTGTGATGCTGTACGGATTCGAAAGAGACGATCTTATGCTCGAGACGGTTAGGATAAACGTTCTTACATCTACCGTAAACACATACAATCCGCTGACGGCAAGACCCTACGAGCTTGGACTTATAGGTTCAAAGAAGCTTGTGACACTGCCTTTGTACTATACATACTGGTGCATGACATACGGCATAGGTCCGAGAGATCTTCTTTACATGGTATGTGAGCTTCAGGGAGTATTTGTCGTTATAGGTTCCTGCGGCTGTACAATGAGACGCATACTTAAGACAAACAAGAAAATGTATGTGTATCTTATGTTTGTAGCAGTGCTTCTTGCATCAGGAGATTATTTTAAAGGGGCTGTCGGATACAGGGTTTTATGGAACGCATACAGCGGTGATACCATTGCATCGACTGCCGTACTTGCTTATATAATCTATCTGATCCTTGATATATACCGCTTAGAGAGAGGCGACTACGGAGATACAACATGGGGAAGAAGACTTATCAGGGTCTTTAAGATACTGCTGTGCTTTGCATGCACATTGTTCATAACGGCTATTCCTACAGGAATACTGATAATACTGTTATGTCTGATAACAATGATAATATGTGCATCAGTCAGGTTCGCAAGGGAGGAGAAGTCATGAGAGAGATAATCGACATCATGCTAAAATACTTCTCCGATTCCAAACTTGCGGGAAGCTACTTTCTGCTGTTTTTGGTGAGCATAGTGCTCCTGTATTACATGAACAGGCAGAAGAACAGATGGTTTATCATGTACGGGATCTTGCTGCTTGTCGTTGTCGTGATGAATCCTGTGAGCGTGTGGCTGATGGTACAGGTCTTTCCATCGCTCATTTCCTACGGACCGATAACAATGCTCGTTCCGATCCTTATCTATATACCCTTCGCAGCTGCAGAACTCAATGAGTCATTAAAGGAAATAAGGATAAGAAGGATCGTAACCATCATCCTTGTATTTTTGATATTCATCTGCGGAAATATGTGCGGCGTGGTCAAGGATTATTCTGTCTTTGACAGCAATGTCACGGATGCAGAAGAGCTGAATGTGATCAGATGTCTTAATGAAGCAAAGCCCAATATGGTTCTTGCGGATGAGGCTGTCATTCCCGCCATATCAGCAAGAGGAAACGCGATACCGCTCTTTTACGGCAGGGATCTGTGGACTGCAAATATGGATACCGGGATAATGGACGGTTATAACGAAGAAGCATATGCACTGTTTGATGCCATGAAAAACTCTAAGGAGAATGCAGACTTTATAGCAGATACTGCTTACGAATACAGATGTGATATAATAGTCATGGATAATTTTGAGGAGGCGCCTTCGTTACTGGGCAGATACAAACTGATCAGTACTACGCAGAATTATCTTATATACAGACTTGATGGTGATATGTGATATCTTGGAGGAAATCTATGAAATTGCTTAGTGTCATAGTTCCGTGCTACAACGAAGAAGAAAATGTTTTTCCCTTTTACGAGGAACTCATGAAAAACAGCGAGTTCTTTGATAAACGCGGACTTGATATAGAGATCATATATATAAATGACGGCTCAAAGGATAAGACTGCTGACAGAGTAAAAGAGCTGCATGGTAAGGATGGGCGCGTCAAGCTTGTGTCGTTTTCAAGAAACTTCGGAAAAGAGTCTGCCATATATGCCGGATTTAAGAAGGCTAAGGGTGATTATGTTGTCATGATGGATGCAGATCTTCAGGATCCGCCATCTCTTCTGCCCGAGATGTTTGGCTATATCGATGAGGGTTATGATTCTGTAGCGACAAGGAGAGTCAACCGCAAGGGCGAGCCTCCAATAAGATCTTTTTTTGCACGTATGTTTTATCGCCTGATAAACAAGATGAGCAAGACTGAGATCGTGGACGGAGCAAGAGATTATCGCCTTATGACAAGACAGGTCACCGACTCGATACTTTCAATGTGCGAATATAACCGTTTCAGCAAGGGCATCTACGGCTGGGTAGGCTATGAGACAAAGTGGGTTGAGTTTGAAAATGTTGAAAGAACAAGAGGCGAGACCAAGTGGAGCTTCTGGGGACTTTTCAAATACTCGCTGGAAGGAATCGTGGCATTCACCACAGCACCGCTTTCGCTAGCATCATTTATGGGTGTGCTGTTTTGCTTTCTTGCATTTGTACTGATCATATTTATCATAATAAGGACATGCGTATTCGGTGATCCGACAAGCGGCTGGCCGTCACTTGTCTGCATCATCTCCTTAATAAGCGGTGTACAGCTTTTGTGTCTGGGCATCATGGGACAATACCTGTCAAGGACATATCTTGAGGTTAAGAAAAGACCTTTATACTTTGTCAAAGAGGAAATAGACTGACTGTATGGCAACACGTTTTAATGATGAAAACTACATGAATGAGACCATGGATATGAGACGGTTCTTTCTTTGTCTTAAAACGAGGATATGGATGATCGTTCTTTGTGTGTTTGTCGGTGCACTCATAGGTGCAGGGGCATATAAAGCATATTATTCCATAACAGACGGACAGGACAGATATCAGAGAAGCTGTGATTTTTATATCACCTTTAATGAAGCAGACCATCCCAACGGCATGGATTATTATAATGCATACACGTGGGGACAGTTTCTGCTAGACGATAAGATGATAGAGCATGTCATGGACTTTGGAGGCAAATATACAAAGGATGAGATAAAAGCAGCCGTGACCTCACGCATGATGAGCGATTATCGAGTGCTTACCGTTATCGTGAGCGGGACAGACACAAGAAAGATAGAGGCGATCTATGAGGCATATAAATTTGCGATGCCTCAGTTTGCCCAGGATGTCGAAGAGATAACAAGCATAAGTGTGTGGTCAGAAGATGACAT
This sequence comes from Lachnospiraceae bacterium, assembly GCA_017961385.1. Lineage (GTDB taxonomy): Bacteria > Bacillota > Clostridia > Lachnospirales > Lachnospiraceae > Colinaster. The sequence continues at coordinate 4,988 of JAGCXJ010000261.1, read as the reverse complement.
GATTAAGATAAATGATCATACGCGCACCTTTAATGCTGCGATCCTTGGAGCGATCCTTGGATTGTTCATATCATCGCTTGCATGGGCTTTGTATTACTGCATGGATGACAGGATATATACACAGTCTGACTGGTGCAGGAGATTCAAAGATATAGCATTTCTTGGATATGACTGTGAGATCTATGATAAAGAGTCTAGTGGGGATTTGAATATAAATGATGATGAGATACTGTTTCTTGACTGGGGAGAGCATGCAACTGCTGCCGAGTATCTTATCAATGAAAAGAAGAACAACAGAATAGATGTAAAAGGAATAAAGCTTGTTGACTGCAACGAAGCGTTTTTGAGGAAGTATTACGGCAGATCAAAAAGCTGACAGTCTGTTTTGGTTGTGAATGATACTTTGTTATGTTACAATAACAAAGTTGAAAATTAATTTCTCAAAAGGAGGAGAATGTAATGTTTGAATGGAAAGGTTTTGCTAAGTTCTGGTTGTGGTTCTGCCTGATAGTCAATGCTCTTGTACTGGTATTGGGTGTGATCGGACTTCTTGGTGTTGTAGCACTCGGAGCAGATGGACTCGGAATCCTTATTTTTTCACTTATTGCTGAAGTTGGTATGATAGCAGGTCTTGCTATTCTTCTTTTCATGAAGAAAAAGCTTGGATTCTATATCGTAGCAGCTATGGGAGTATGCAATGTAATTCTTAATGCACTGTCAGGTCAGCTCATTAAGGGAATCGCAAGTGCTATCATCAGCCTTGTTATCCTTTTCTTTGCGATCAAGAGCAACTGGAACGATATGGAATAATCAGTTTTCTTATAGCGAAAAGATCGATCTGCAGGGAATTTGCCCTGCAGATTTTTTTATACTATAATGCATATTGGGGTTGTATGTAGCAAAACCCCCTAAGGAGCAGAGTTTAAATGACCTTACAGGTTCTTGTATCATGCGTAAAACAGAATATCAAAACCCAGGCAGAGGTCATGAATCTTGAGTCCGATGCGATAATCATCAATCAGTGCGATGAGAGTGACTACTGTGAATATGATCACTCAGGTCACAGGATAAGATGCTACAGCTTTAATGAGCGCGGAGTCGGGCTGTCAAGGAACAAGGCTTTAGAAAGAGCCACTGCTGATATCATCCTGTTTTCCGATGAGGATATCAGATATGAAAAAGGGTATGCTGAAACTGTCATAAGAGAGTTTGAGAAGCATCCGAATGCCGATATGCTTCTTTTTAACATTGATGTCGTCAAGGAGCGCAGGACATATCATATAGAAAAGGAACACAGAGTCTCTTTTAAAAACTGCGGAAGATATCCGACCTACAGCTTTGCTCTTAAAAGAGAAAAGCTCATTGCGAGCGGGATAAAGTTTAACTTAAACTACGGAGGCGGTGCAAGATACGGCTGCGGAGAAGACAGTCTGTTTATCATGGACTGCGTAAAAAACGGATTCAGGATATATGCCCTGCCTGTGACTATAGGAAGGGAAGAGTTCAGACCGTCGACATGGTTTAACGGGTATAACGAAAAGTACTTCTTCGACAAGGGTGCTTTATATGTACCGTTATACGGAGTACTCGCAAAGCCTCTTGCGATAAGATGGCTCCTTGCTCACAGAAAAGTATTCTTTGCTGATAAAACTCAGGATATTAATTCATTAAAACAAGCCTATAAGATCATGAAAAAGGGCATGAAAGAAGTAAGATGATCCTCTATACATTCGTATTCTTCATAACCATGCTTGCGGCACTGCTTGTTCGCAGACCGCAGCCCATATATGCCGCATCGAGACAGAAGCTGTTAAACAGGGTCAGTCTGGCGGCTATTTTCGGTGTCCTTTTTTTGCTGTGCGCATTGAGGATAGAGGTAGGAAACGATTATATAACCTATGTTCAGAACGCACACGAGATATATGTCGGCGGTATAACTGTAACCGAACCCGGATACAATCTCGTGGTCAAGCTGCTGTTTATGATATCCGGATATGAGAATTTCCTTCTTGTATTTGCCTTCTTTGGCTGCGTTACAATATATATCTTCTTAAGATCTATGTATGATCAGAGCAAATCATTTGCCATGAGCTTCATGCTGTTCATGGCGCTTGGCATATATTTCAGGTCATTTACGACGGTGAGATACTATCTTGCTCTTGCCATAGCCCTTTACTCGATAAGATATGTTTTAAACAGGCAGTATCTTAGATTTGTTCTTGTCATTCTGATCGCTGCGCTGTTTCACAAATCGGTTCTGATAGTAATACCGATGTATCTGTTCTGTGCACTGACATGGAAAAAATGGTTCTGCGCTCTGCTTGTTGCAGCTTCAGCTGCATTATACATTTTAAAGGATTATGTGATGGAGATAGCGCTTAAGCTTTATCCGTCATACAGGGATACGATATATCTGACAATGGGAGTCGGTATAAGGGACAGTCTTCCGGCGCTTGCAAGATGCAGCCTTGTCCTTGTTCTTTGCATTTTCTGCTACAGGGAAGCGATAAAGGATAACAAGGCAAATACACTGTATTTTAATATGACTATGCTGTCATTTGTGCTCTATACGGGCGGATCATTCATACCGATGGTATCCAGATTCGGATATTATCTGATAACACCGCAGATACTGCTTATACCCGGCATATACATGTCCATTGAGGATGAGAAGAAAAGGAAATATGTCCTGTTTGCGATTTTAACTGCTTCAGCATTGTATTTTTTGTATTTCCTTTATACGGCATCAAAACCAGGGATAGCGGTCCTACCGTACAGGTCATGGCTCTTTACAGATTTGGAGTGGAACAATATTGAAGACGTGCTTACATATACTAATCGTTAGTCTGAATCCGCAGGACAGGTTAAAAAAGACGCTTGACAGCATCTTTTCCCAGACCTGTAAGGATTACAGAGTAATAATCAAAGACGGCGGATCCAAAGACGGTTCACTGCAGGAACTTTTGGACAACGGTTTTTTTAATGATCATGACAATGTAAAAATAATAGAAAAGCCCGACAAGGGTATCTATGATGGAATGAACCAGGCGATAGAAGCCATGTTTGAAGAGATCGGCAGTGATGACCATTACTGTCTGTTTTTAAACTGCGGCGATACGTTTCATGACGAGCTGGTCCTTGAGAGAGTTTCCAAATATCTTAAGGAATACGACAGGGACCATATCATATACGGAGATCAGTATAATCTCATTCAGCAGACTACAGTATCGTCAGCTCCAAAGATCAACGAGTTCTCTCTGTATCGAAACGTGCCCTGCCACCAGGTCTGCTTTTATTCAACAGGCCTTTTCAGAAAAAGAGCTTACGAAACAAGATACAGAGTAAGGGCCGATTATGAGCATTTTCTGTATTGCTGTTATGAACTGAAGGCTGAATGTGAACATATCGATGTCATCATATGTGATTATGAGGGCGGAGGATATTCCGAAACAAAGGAAAACAGAAAAAGGTCCGCTAACGAGCATAGAGAGATAACACAAAAGTATATGCCCAAAACGGCAAAAAAATACCGCCTGATGATGCTTCTTACTCTTGCACCCCTTCGGACAAGGATCGCTGAAAATCCTAAGACATCGCGTATATACAATTCACTTAAGAAACGTATCTATTCGAGGTAGTAATGAAAATACTCTGGTTGTGCAATGTTATCCCTCCGGTGATAGCTAAACAACTGAATACTGAAACGACAGTCAAGGAAGGCTGGATAGATGCATCGCTCAGACGTCTTCTTAAGGAAGAGGGGCAGGATATGACAATAGGAATTGCCTGTCCTGATCCTGCTATCGATCCACCTTTGAAGACAGACAGGCTTTTGATCGAAGGCAGGCAAATGAATCTTTACAGGTTCATGGAGCATACATCTTCCCCATGGGTATATGATAAGACTCTTGAACGAGTCTTTGACAGTATGCTTAATGAGTTTGCTCCCGATATCATCCATGTATTCGGTACTGAATATCCGCATACACTTGCGCTTGTAAGGGCATGCGAAAATAAAGAGAAGATACTAGTTTCTATACAGGGCGTGATGAGTGCCTGCGCAGAAAACTATTTTGGTGATCTGCCGGATAAGATCATCGATCAGACGACTTTCAGAGACTGGTTAAAGAAGGACAATATCAGAGCTCAGCAGAATAAGTTTATGAAACGTGCTGAGTTTGAAAAAGAAACTCTTGAGAAGGTATGTCATGTGACGGGAAGGACGGAGTTTGATAAAAACGAGGTCTTTAAGATAAATCCTAATCTTAATTATCATTTCATGAATGAGACGCTAAGAGGCGTATTTTATGATGCTGAGTGGAAGAGTGAAAGACTTTGTGAACACACTATCTTTGTTTCCCAGGCAGATTATCCGTTAAAAGGCTTTCATCTTCTTATCGAGGCTATGCCTGAAATACTTAAGGTCTTTCCGGATACTCATATATTTGTTGCGGGCAATTCCATTACAGGATATTCATCTCTGAAGGAAAAGATCAAGATAGGAACATACGGCAGATACTTAAGACAGCTGATGGAAAGATCAAAGCTTTCAGACAGGGTGACCGTACTTGGCAGACTTGATGAAAACAGCATGAAGAACAGATATGAAGAAAGCAGTGTATATGTATGTACTTCATATATTGAGAATTCGCCAAATTCACTGGGAGAAGCCATGCTGACAGGAACTCCTTGCATCGTACCAAGGATAGGCGGCATACCGTCAATGGCATCAGATGACGAGGTAATGTTCTTCGAACGAGGAAACAGCGCGCAGCTTGCAGAGAATATCATATCGCTGTTTGGCGATGAAGAGAAAGCAAAAAAGATGTCTCAAAACAGTAAAAAGAAAGCACGCATCACACATGATGATGATAATAACTTTAAGAGACTTCTGGAGATTTACAAAGAGTTATGCCGCGAATAACGATGATAAGCAATTTCATAAATCATCATCAGATACCTTTCTGCGAAGAGATGTATAAGCAGCT
>JAGCXJ010000260.1 GCA_017961385.1 Lachnospiraceae bacterium | reverse complement strand
TAAAAAGGACACTGTTGACGTTTATTTATTCACCTGTTACAGTTCCTACGGCATGGATCCGACGGAGCGTAAAGCAGAATCAATGATCTATGCCCTTCCAAAGCTTGATTCATTCGATGCCGCTGTAGTATTTGGACCTGGACTGAATTTTACCGATGATATCGAAATGATATTTTCCTTGATCGATGAAGCTAAAATACCTGCCATCAGCATCGGTCTGCCCCGCGACGGATATACCTGCATAAGTGTTGATAACCAGCCGGGTATGTATGATCTGTGCAGGCATATGATCGAGGTCCACAAGGCGAAGGATTTTGCATTTATCGCCGGTTCCCGTGAAAATGCGGATTCAAACCAGCGCCTTTTTATACTTCGCGAATGCATGACTGATCACGGTCTTGATCCTGACAGCATCGATATCCATTATACAAACTGGGAAGTAGGCAACTGCAGAGCAGAGATCGACAAGATCATAGCTTCAGGACATTTACCCGATGCCATAGTATGTGCAAACGATCAGCTTGCGATGCATTCGATCGTGACGCTTAGGGAAGGAAGCATATCTGTTCCTGAACAGGTTCTTGTATCGGGATTTGACAATCTAACCGATGGAGAGAACTTCTATCCCACTATCACTACTGTTGATCAGTGCTACGAAAAAGTAGGAAATCAGGCTGCCTTTAGACTTTCAGCCATTCTTAAAGGAGATAACAGCTTACATACGGATTTTACCGAGAGTTCCTTTATTTCAAAGGAAAGCTGCGGCTGCAAGGATTTTGACGGAGATATGGCAAGACGCCACTATGCATATCTACGTCCGTATTCGATCCAGAAAAACTACGGCATAACAGGCAGACTGTTTTCTCTTGAACAGGCGATATTAAAATCCCAGAGTTACGACGAGCTGTCACTCAACCTTAAGAGTATATTCAATAACAGCAACGGCTCGGAGGGAGACACGTTTTATATCATGCTCGATCCGGTATTTGAAGATATCGGAAATGACATTCCCCTGCCTTCATATAAATTCGGTGAAGAATTCAATGTAACGATCGGAAAATTCAGATCTGTTCCGACAGAGGCGAAAAAAGTGTCGCGGAAAGATATCATACCTGCAAGCGATATCATCGACGAAAACTCTCTCTATACCATGGTTCCTCTGTATTATGAGACTTTCCTATGCGGCTATATCATCTTCGGAGATGCCCTGGCTTCCATATCCGCTATGGATCTGTATCTTTTCAATAACAGAGTAAACCGCATTCTCATGTTCCTTAAGAGAAACGTCCAGCTAAAGGAATTAAACATAAAGCTTTCGGAGCTCATGGATCAGGATGCTCTGACCAGAGTCAAGAACCGTACGGCATATGAAAAATATCTGAAGAATCTTGAAGCAGACTTTATTGAAGGGGAGAACAAGCCGTTTGCGGTTGTTTATTTTGATATAAACAATCTCAAGATGATAAATGACATGTACGGACATGAAAAAGGCGATGCCTACATAAAGAATTCATGCAGACTGATATGCAATACATTCAAGCACAGTCCGGTATTCAGGATCGGCTGTGATGAATTTGTTTCGATCGCTCAAAACGATGACTATGAAAAACGTCATGAACTGCTTTCAGGTATGCGTGAGCATATGAAAGTCCTTAAAGAGAAAGGTGATTCCGTTCCTCTCACCGAGCGTATCTCGATAGCTTCCGGAATGGCGGAATATGACAGGACTCTTGACGAAGACTTTGCTTCGATATTCAAGAGAGCCGATGAACTCATGTATGAGAACAAGTATAATATGAAAAACCCGGGTTGATCCCGGGTTTTTGATTTATTCGACTATCTTCTGATAAAGAGAGGGGCGTCTGTCCCTGAACAGTCCCCATGAGAGTCTGTCCTCATCCAGCTTATCAAGATCAAACTCCGAATAGATTATCTCTTCTTTATCTCTGCCTGCGTCAGCGATTATCTTTCCTGTGTTGTCTGTTATGAACGAACTGCCGTAGAACTTTAACGATGATTCCTGGCCGCCGTTTTCCTTGCATGGCAGAACAGATTCAGTCCCGATGCGGTTTGCGGCAATGACCGGCATCAGATTTGCGGCTGCATGTCCCTGCATGACTCTTCTCCAGTGTTCGCTCGAATCCACATCAAGTATGGGTTCGCTCCCTATCGCTGTAGGATAGAGAAGCATCTCTGCTCCCATAAGCGCCATGCTCCTTGCCGTTTCGGGGAACCACTGATCCCAGCAGATGCCTACTCCGATCTTTCCGTATTTTGTATCCCAGACCTTAAAGCCTGTATTTCCGGGTGTAAAGTAGAATTTCTCCTGATAGAAGTGATCATCCGGGATATGGGTCTTTCTGTAAATTCCGAGTATGCTACCGTCTGCATCTATCATTACGACCGTGTTATAAAGACTGTTGCCGTCTCTCTCATATATGCTTAAGGGAAGTACGACATTAAGCTTTTTTGCAACAGGCATCAGCGCTTTAACTGCATCATTCTGATCTATGGTCTTTGCAAACTCATAGTACTCATATCTTCTCTCCTGACAGAAATACTGTCTTTCAAAAAGCTCGGGAAGAAGAATGATGTTTGCGCCGCACTCTGCAGCCTCTTTTATCAGTCTTTCTGCCTTTTTTATATTTTCCTCTGCAACTGTTTGGCAGCTCATCTGAACTGCCGCGACCTTAACGTTTCTCATCTTTTCTCCACGGTATCTGCTGCGTTATGCAGTGAATGTTTCCGCCGCCTTTTAATATATCCATGGCATATATGCCTACAGCTTTTCTGTCAGGAAAACACTCTGACAGGATATTAATTGCCGCTTTGTCATTTATATCGCCAAACTGCGGTACAAGCACATGGTCGGGTGATATATAGAACTTCACATAGCTAGCCGCAAGTCTCTCTCCTGCTTCCCTTTCGTCCTCGCCTTCTTCGAATACGAAGTTTAAAAGATCCTTTTCTTCTATGCATATCGGCTTTGACGGTATAGGCAGCTTGTGTATCTTTAGTTTGCGCCCCCTTGCATCCAATTGACTGCTCAGTATATCAAATGCAAGCCTGCTTCTTTCATACTGAGGATCATCCTCATCATCGGTCCAGGCAAGTATCACCTCGCCGGGCGCACAAAAGCAGCAGAAGTTGTCTACATGACCGTTTGTCTCATCATTGTATATGCCATAGTCAAGCCATATGATCTTAGTGACTCCCAGATACTTTTTAAGCTCGTTTTCTATGTCGTTTTGTGACATTTGAGGATTTCTTCCCGGACTTAGGAGACACTCTTTTGTAGTTATAAGAGTTCCTTCTCCGTCGACATGAAAAGATCCGCCCTCAAGTACAAAATGCGAAGCATCGTAAATGTCTGCATTGACTTCATCCGCTATCACCCTGGCTAGCTTCTGGTCCTTGTCCCAGCTCGCATACAGTCCGTCATAGGCTCCGCCCCATGCATTGAACTGCCAGTCTATCGCTCTAAGTTCTCTTTTGTCATTTACAACAAAGGTGGCTCCGGTATCTCTTGCCCAGGCATCATCGCTCTCAGCCTTTATAAGATGTATCCTTTCAGAGTCCTTAAACATCTTTTTTGCTGACTCAAGCTCATTTAAACTTACTGCCATATATACATCTTCAGACTCTGCAATAGTAAAGGCAACCTGAGCAAATGCTTTTTGTGCAGGCAGGGCATCTCTTCCCCACGAACCGGGTCGAGTCGGCCATATCATAAAGCAGCCCATATGTCTGTCATATTCTGGCGGCATATAAAACCCGTCATCTGAAGGATAGCCCTTAAGTATACTCATGATCAGCTTAACCTGTTCTTAAAATCCTCGTATCCGAATTCCTTTATTATCCTGCATTCGCCGTTTGCATCCATAGCGGCTATCGCAGGAAGCGGAATTCCGTTAAACGTATTGTTCTTTACCATGGAATAAATAGCCATATCTTCAAATATGAGTCTGTCTCCGATATGTATCTCATGGTCGAATGAATAATCGCCTATCACATCACCCGCAAGACATGTATTGCATGAAAGCCTGTAATCATACTTCTTTTCACCGGGTTTTGCGCTGTCTTTAAGCGGTGGTGTATACGGCATCTCAAGCACGTCTGGCATATGACAGGCCGCAGATGTATCAAGTATCAGTATATCCTTGTCATTCCTTACAATGTCCAAAACAGTCGTGACGTTATATCCGGCATTCAGAGCTACAGCCTCTCCCGGCTCGAGATATATCTCAAGATCATAAGTGTCACGCATATGCTCGATCAGTCTAATAAGGCGATCGATATCGTAGCCTTCTCTTGTTATGTGATGACCGCCGCCCATATTCAGCCATTTTACTTTATAAAGATGATCCCCGAACTTTTCTTCAACGGCTTTCAGTGTTATCTCAAGATCATCCGAATCCTGTTCGCAAAGGGTATGGAAATGGAGTCCGTCTATAAGCTCAATGATCTCATCATCTATATCGTATGCCTTTATTCCCATTCGTGAATTCTTGGCGCAGGGATCATATATCTCATGGTCCTTTTGCGTTGAACACTCGGGGTTTATCCTGATACCAAGACTTGGGCGCTTTCCTGTCTTTTCTTTTACCTGATCGGCTACAGGCGCATATTTTAGAAGCTGAGCCTTTGAATTGAATATGATATGATCACATATCCTGCACAGCTCTTCCATGTCCTGTTGTCTGTAGGCAGGTGAGTAGACATGGTTTTCCTTATGCATCTTTTCATATCCGAGTCTTGCTTCAAAAAGACCGCTTGCCGTGGTACCGCTTATATATCTGCCTATCAGATCATACTCGCAGAATGCAGAAAAGCATTTCTGGGCGAGCAGTATCTTTGCACCGGTCTTATCCTGTACATCTCTTAATATCCTTAAGTTGTCTTCAAGCTTTCCCTCATCTATCACATAGCAGGGAGTAGGCAGTTCATTTATCTTCATTATATCAGTCTACAAGTACCGGATTTTCTACAACCTTCCAGGGAAGTCCCCACTTGTTAAGAGCTTCCATATACGGGTCGGGATCGAATTCCTCAACAGTATATACACCGGGTCTGTTCCACAGTCCGGTAACGACCATCATGGTTCCGATCATCGCAGGAACACCTGTTGTATATGAGATAGCCTGTGACTCGACTTCTCTGTAGCACTCCTGATGATCGCACACATTATAGATATATATGCTCTTTTGCTTTCCGTCCTTTATGCCTGTGTAAATACATCCGATATTTGTCTTTCCGACAGTTCTTGGTCCCAGGGATGCGGGATCGGGAAGCAGAGCCTTCAAAAACTGGATCGACACGATCTTGTGGCCCTCGAAGTCTACGGGAGTTGTTGACAGCATTCCGACATTCTCAAGACACTTCATATGAGTCAGATAGCTCTGTCCGAATGTCATAAAGAAACGGATCCTCTTTACGCCCGGGATGTTCTTGGCAAGAGACTCAATCTCTTCGTGATGGAGAAGGTACATATCCTTCATGCCCACTCCCTCAAAATCATATTCTCTCTTTATTGACATGGCAGGGATCTCGATCCAGTGTCCGTCCTCCCAGTATGAACCCGGAGCAGAGACCTCCCTTAAATTGATCTCGGGATTGAAGTTTGTCGCAAAAGGATATCCGTGATCTCCGCCGTTGCAATCAAGTATATCTATCGTATGTATCTCATCAAAGTAATGCTTTAAGGCATAAGCGGTAAATACGGAAGTGACACCTGGATCAAATCCCGTTCCGAGTATGCCTGTTATGCCTGCCTCCTTAAAGCGGTCCATGTATGCCCACTGCCAAGAATAATCAAAGTATGCGCTGAATCCCAGCTCCTTGCATCTTTTTTCATAGACTGCTCTCCACTTGGGATCATTGGTATCCTCGGCTTCATAGTTAGCTGTATCTATATAGGGAACCTTGCATGCGAAACACGCATCCATTATCGTAAGATCCTTAT
>JAGCXJ010000259.1 GCA_017961385.1 Lachnospiraceae bacterium | reverse complement strand
GATTATATTCTTTATTGAATTTTCTAAGTAGTGAGATTATCTACTTACTGTTTTTTTAATCAATGTTTCCGGTCGGTTCATCCGCAAGCAAAAGCGACGGATGGTTCATAAGAGCCCTTCCTATCGATACCCTTTGCTGCTGTCCGCCCGAAAGCTGATTGGGAAGATGCTTTAAACGGTCTGATAATCCAAGCTTATCAACAAGTTCAGCAAGGAGTTTCTTATCCGGTTTCTTCCTGTCCAGCAGTATCGGCAAAGTCATATTCTCTTCCACATTAAGGATGGGAATAAGATTGTAGAACTGATAGATGAGTCCTATATGTCTTCTTCTGAATATGGCAAGCTTTGTTTCATCCAGCCCGCTTATATCTGTTCCAGAAATGTTTACCGTTCCCGACGTCGGAACATCGACTCCCCCCAGTATATGCATCAATGTTGACTTTCCGGATCCCGAAGGACCAACCACAGCTACAAATTCACCCTGTTCAATGTCGAATGAAACATTCTTCAGGGCATGAACTTCGGTCTCACCTTTTCCGTAGACCTTGCATAGATCTCTTATCTCAAGTATATTCATTATTCTCTCCCTTTCTCATCTGAATATCTTTTTCTATGAGAAGAGAATATATCACCGGCATTACAATCCGGTGACTATTTTATTACATTATTGTCATATTACAGTTTTATAGAGTTTTATATCAAAGGTACTTCCTACACCTTCTTCACTCTCTACATTTATTTCTCCGTGCTGACTCTCTATTATGGTCTTTGCAAGTGCAAGACCTATCCCTACACTGTCTTTTCCTGCATTTTTTCCTCTGTAAAAACGTTCAAAGACATGAGGAAGATCTTCTGAGGCGATACCGCATCCGGTATCACTTATAAGTATCTGTGAAAAGATATTCGTATCAGTGATCGATATCTTAAGGCTTCCTTTCTCATACATATGCTCGATACAGTTTTTCACAATGTTCTGCAAGGCTTCAACAGTCCAGTTTTTATCACACATTACAGAAGCATAAGGAATATTACTGACATATGAAATGTTCTTAATGTCCATCTGTATCTCGAAGGGCTTCATGACCTCTTTTATAAGGCTGTCTGCGGACACATCCTCTTTTGTGAGCACAACTGAGCCTGCATCCAGCTTGGACAGTTTAAGAAGTGTCTGTATAAGCCAGTTCATCCTGTCAAGCTGCTCCGACTGGGTCTTAAGGAATTCATCCCTTTTCTTACTATCCTCTTCACTTTTTAAAAGATCGTTCATGACCATCATTGAAGTAAGGGGAGTTTTCAGCTGATGGCTTACATCCGCCATTGCTGTGGCAAGAGTGACCTTATCCTGTCTTAAGAGTTCCTTCTGAAATTTCAACTTGGTGGTAACCTTGTAAATATTGCTCTTTAGAATAGACAGCTCACCCTCCTCCTGATCGAGTATCCCAGGCGGATCATCGTCCGACAAGACTTTTTCCAGATATGAATTCAGTTCTTCTATATCCGGATACATCTTTTTTAATATAAGGTTTCGAAGTTTTGTGTTTTTCATTCTCATACCCTGATCATTTATCCGTAATGTAACCCATTCCACGCACAGTCTTTATGATCCTGGGATCTGACGGGTCTTCTTCTATCTTGTCTCTCAGACGTTTAATATAAACCGTAAGTGTATTGTCATTTACAAAATCACCGTCCACATCCCACATTTCCTGAAGAAGACCGGCTCTTGTAAGGACCTGCCCCCTGTTATTGATAAATGTTAAAAGAAGCCTGTATTCAAGCGCTGTAAGCTCGATCACTTCTTCCCTGCCTGTCTCGTCTCTTTTTGTAACCTTCGCCTCACCTGTATATACACATATGTTGCCGATCTTCTCAACAGCGCTGTCACTTCCATGTCCGCTCCTTCTTAAGACTGCCTTTATCCTTGCCATCAGTTCGTTTACCCTGAACGGTTTGCAGATATAATCATCCGCTCCCATTTCAAGGCCCATTATCACGTTAACCTCGGCATCCACAGCGGTGAGGAAGATAACCGGAACATCTTCCTTTTCCTTTATAAATCTACAGGCATCATAACCGCTGCCATCAGGCAGATTTATATCTATAATGCATATATTGTATTTACCCGGTGCAAAATCACTCTTTGCCTGAGCCAGTGTTTTTGCATGGTCGACCGTAAAACCCTCTTTTTCGAGAGAGTATTTAAGGCCCATTCCTATGGCATCATCATCTTCCAGTAGAAAAACATTCATAGCTTACATCCTCCGACGTTCATTGTTATAATATCATATTCTGTTGTCTTTGGCGTAAACTTACGCTGTATATCATCACTACAGTTTGTAGAGGTTATTATTCCATCATGCTCGGTGTCTTATCATTATGAAACGGGCACTTACACATACCGTTCTTGTTGACATTGGCTCCATAAAATTCTGCCACTTGTCGGGCACTTGTATTCTGTTTTACAGTTTCAAAAGGATTCATGTTTATCTCACCTCCTCATCATTAGCCTCCTTATCAACCAGTTATTTAGGAAATAAAAAAGACGGAAACGAATGAATTCTTTCAATCGTCACCGTCTGCGATAACTATATCTGTTTTATCTTTTATATACAAAAACATCCATATCAGAAACTAGTGCTATACCATTTTGGATTGCTTCATCATATGAAACATCCTCATAAAGGAGTTTTTTCGTAATGCTGTTATAATCCGACTCATAGAACCGACTGCTAATGATTTCTTTAAGCATGTCTGGGATATTATACTTAAGCTGAGCGGACGGATTGTTCTTTGACTGCATCCTGTCCTCTCGTACTGTATCAATAAGCTCATCCAGTTTTGGCGTGATCTCAACCTCTGGAAGCAATTTTGCTATGTCATACAGATGCCTTGAATCCCTATCCTGCATATCTTGGATTCTGTAATCACATATCGCGAAAACCTTATCTATAAATGTCCTCTCCAACGACTGGACGTGCATATCAACAAATGCCGCATCAAAAGGGATTGGAAGCTTTATATCTCTGTCTTTACAAAATTCCCCCACGAAACTTTTTACCGTATGAAGCTCTACGGGATAAACCCCTTGATAAAAACTCGTCTCTATTATCAACTCAAGCGGTATATCACTGAAAAGTGATTCATACTCAAAAACATACTTATTGTAATTGTGCCTAGATTGTATGTCGTCAGGATTTGCAAGAACAAGTCCCATCCTTTCTGCAATCTCCATTATAACGATCTTTGACTTCCTCTTTTCTGATTCCGTCGGCCTCCGATTCATGGACAGATCTATATCTTCAGAAAACCTGTCAATCAAACCATATGCTTTTGATAATGAAGTTCCGCCTTTAAACACAAAAGGCAATTCACTTTTTGATATTTCAAGAAGGAACATCGATTGGATAGTATCCTTCTCAATCATCTATATCACGCGACATTCTTCAGCTGCAACCGTTCCTATGATTTCCTGCCACTGATCCTTATAATTCCTATACCAATTCACTCATCAATCCTCCGTCATATATATTTCTGTAGACCTTATCAGGATATAATGGCAGATATTCCTTTACCACTGAAAAATCCAATCTAACGTTAGATACATACTTTTTAAGCTTAACTGCAAATTCCTTTCCTGATACCTCGCTGTATTTATCGATTACAGACATAAGATCCAAGAACTGAAGTGCGTATCTGTTTGTTTCAGTAACATCCGCTACAGGCTTATATACCACTATGGTATTACCATCAATCTCCTGCTTTCTCTGTTTCGTAGTTGCCTCATTACTGCAAATCTCATAGCAGGAAGGATTCTGCGTAGTAAACCCATATTTGTTTGCTAACTGTAATCCAGTTATATACCCAACAGTTTTTCCATCTATCTCAAGATACTTTTTTTCAATGTATTTATCTATAGATATCTTTCCTTTT
>JAGCXJ010000258.1 GCA_017961385.1 Lachnospiraceae bacterium | reverse complement strand
CTAAACATGTTACAACAAGAACTGCTGCAAGTCCCCCCGCGATTATCTTCTTCTTTTTGCTGAGCCCTTTTACCATACTTAAAATCTTCATTGATCTTATCCTCCACTACTCTCCCGTCTTTTATCCTTATGGTTCTCTGCGCATTAGCTGCGATCTCGTTGTCATGCGTGATCAGTATGATCGTTCTGCCGTTGTCATACAGCTCCTTTAATATCCCCATGATCTCCTTAGTCGAACCTGAATCCAGATTTCCTGTCGGCTCATCGGCCAAGATGATCGGCGGAGCCTGTGCTATGGCTCTTGCTATGGCAACTCTCTGCTGCTGACCTCCCGACATCTCAGAGGGCTTATGTGTCTTTCTTCCCCCCAGCCCTACTCTGTCGAGTGCATCGCTGCTTAGCTTTTCCCTTTCCTTCTTTGGAACATCCCTGTACATTAAAGGCAGTTCCACGTTCTCGATTGCTGTCAATGACGGTATCAGATTGAAACCCTGAAATATGAAGCCTATCTCCTTGTTCCTTATATCAGACAGTTCATCATCACTCATGTTTGAAACATCCTGATCGTGAAGCTTGTATGTACCGCTTGTAGGTACATCAAGACATCCGAGCATGTTCATAAGAGTAGATTTGCCTGACCCGGACTGACCTATGATAGCAACGAATTCATGTTCATCGATCGTAAGACTTACGTGATCCAGGGCTCTTACTTCGTTCTCGCCCGGATTGTAGATCTTGCTGATATCCGTTATCTCTACCAGTTTTCCCATTACATACTCCTCTTTTACTAAGACCATCGTTTGTATATTATATGGTGTATAATATTGTTTACGTCACATACTATACATCGTATATTATTGTTTGTCAACCAACAATTGTAATATTAATCATTTTTTAATAATTTTGGGCAAAAAAACCCCCTTGCCCGCAATCCGGTAGCTAATAAGTGTCTGTTTACTTGGCAAGGGGAAAATATCCTATTCTTCAGTCTCTTCTGATTCCGCATCCGGATCATACTCAAGTATGTCTCCGGGCTGGCATGAAAGCGTGTCGCATATCGCTTCAAGTGTAGAAAACCTTATCGCGCTTATCTTGCCTGTCTTTATCTTTGAAAGATTTACATTGCTGACCCCTACTTTCTCCGAAAGCTCATTTAAAGACATCTTTCTGTCCGCCATAACCCTGTCCAGTCTTAATACTATCTTACCCATATCTTCTACCTCGCTAATAATCATCATCGTTCTCTCCCTTTTACTCAATCTTAAAGTGTTTCGTCAACTTCCTGCTGAAGTATGAATCCGTAATCCAGTATGCAGTAAACACACCAGAATACTATTCCGCTCATTACTGCCGTACCGAGTCCTGAGAAGAGAAGTGCTGCTATCGTGATTATCACAAATACTACCTTTAATCTCTTAAGCACAGCAGGATCAAACGGTGTCTCACTGTTTTTTATTAAAACGAATGCCTTCTGGATCATTATATAGATAGCTGTTGCGATCAGGCATATCAGGAAAGCTCCGAAGCACTCACCCATAAGGATCTGTGCTATCTTTCCTTCGCTTATCGCCTTGTCAAGGTTAAAGCTTACACCGATGATTCCGGCAGAACTTATATCATCCATTGTTATATATCCCGAAAACTCATCTGTAACACCATCAGCAACCCTGAACCTTATTATTCCGTCGTTATTGTAATCCTCTACCACTACATTATCATTGATATAATTCCTTGCAGCGAATACCGTGATCCCAGCTATCAGACACAGCACTGTTGCTACTATCATTAAAATACTGAAAACCTTTGTTACTTTTCTTGCCACTTCACAGCTCTTCTTAACATTTGCTAACTTTGCTTCCTGTTCTCTCATTTTTTTATCTCCTTTTATCCCTAACCTTTAATTAATCTGTTTTTAACTTACTGAATCTTTTTCTCTCGAGATTTATGAACTTTTGATCCCCGCGTCCGGTTTTCTCCTGTTCATGAGCTTAATATATCACTGCAATTTATCTTTGTCAACAACTTTTTAATGTTTTTCATTAAATTATTAACTTTTATTGTTATTGAAATTTACGTAAACTATTTATGTTAACATCATTTAGCATCAAAAAAGGAAGGCCAAAACAGCCTTCCTTAACCTTAATTCTTATTGAATTTACGCCATTTTTCTCGCGAAGCTTTCCTTTGGCATGGGCTTGTCATATACATATCCCTGGATCATATCACAGCCCTGGGAAGCAAGAAACTCAACCTGCTCTCTTACTTCGACACCTTCCGCAACGGTACGCATGTTAAGATTCTTTGCCAGCTTTATAGCTTCCGCGACCACTATCTGGCCTCGTCCGTCTCCCTCGTCATTTCTGAAGAAGTCCGCATCGAGCTTTAATACATCAAGCGGCATCTCCTTAAGGGAATTGAGTGATGAATATCCTGCACCGAAATCATCCATTGAAACCGCAAAGCCATAGTCCTTAAGTTTCTTTATAGTAGATATCATCGCATTCTTGTCATCAAAGAATGCACTCTCCGTAAGCTCTATCTCGATAAGATCGTGAGGAGTACCAGCGCTATCCACGATATCTCTTATCTGCTCGGCAAGATCGCTCTCGATGAAATGCGCCCTTGATACATTGACCGATATCGGAACGCACTTGCATCCGGCATCGAGCCATGCCTTCTGATCCTTTGCCACATGTCTTAGCATGTAGTGATCGATCTCAGTGATAAATCCGTTCTTTTCAAATATCGGAATGAATCTGCCGGGACTTATCATGTTCTCCTCTTCGGGAGCTTTCCATCTGATAAGTGCTTCGGCACCTCTTAATTCATCGGTCTTGGGATCGTATTTTGGCTGATAATATACCAAAAACTCCTCGTTGTCGATCGCCCGTTTTTGTCTTTCCTGAACAGAATCTATCCATTTCTGCTCCTTTACCATCTCTTCATCAAAGAAAGCTATGGCCGTATCGTCACTGGTAAGAGAAGCTCGCGCCGTGCATGCGTTGTTATATTCTCTGTCTATATCGATATCTCTGCGCTTAATGGGCTTGCCGTTTTCTGCTATCGATTCGCCTATCCTGAATATTCCCACATGGAAGTTGAATCTGTGATCACTGTCTATATGCTCAAGCTCGCTTACGATGCTCTTTACTCTCTGTTCGAGCTTATCCCTGTCTTCGTATCTTAACATAGCCGCAAAGTTTGCCGATGCGTAGTGAGCGATCAGCTCATCCTTTTGGAGTCTTTTCTGTATGAGCTCGTCTACCTTGCATAGCATCTGCTCGCCTTCGGAAACGGAATGGCATACGCAGAAATTCCTGTAGTTGACAAATACTATATCAAGGACCGCATACTTCTTGCTCGCATTTTTCTTCTTTTTAAGGATCTGTTCCGCATTTGTAATGAACCACATCCAGTTATGCTTTCCGGTGACCTCGTCCATGTAGAATACTTCGGTCATGCGCTTTCTGCTCTTATGCATCTTGCGCGCATTTATGATCATGATTATGAGAACAGCTATAAGCATGAGCACTATTGCTGATGCTAAAAGCGCCATAACGATGATGTCTCTTATATATATGACAAAGTAGGCCTTTCCTATCAAACGGTCCCCGTTTGAAAGTGTCACAGGTATCCAGAAGGGAAGATCTATGTTCTTTCCTTCATTTTCAAAATCATTTAAAGCTTCATAGTGATCTGATTTAAGCCATGCCATGAAGCTCTTTACATCAACGTTCATGCTCCCGTTATCACCGGCGCTTACAAAGTTTCTCTCGGTATCGGGATAGATCGTCTCATGCAGATCGATACCGGAGATATTTACTGTACCCTCTATATCCTCATCGATCTCATCTTTTATCTGCTGTTTCAGCTTTTGGGAATCTATAGTTTTTCCGCCTTCAAGATCACAGGTGTTCTTTCCGTGCTCCGTAATTATCCTGTCATCCTTATCAACGACTATATAAACATTGTTATCATTGTTTAAAAGCTTTAGGATATCATCGTTGTCATGTTCATTTGTTATCTCATAAAGGGATGCAAGCCTGCTGACTCTTTCATACTCGTAGTTTAGCTTCGAATCCATCATGTAATAAAAGAAGCTTCCTACCATGGCCGCAAGCGCTATCGAAGCAAGAGTGCCCACGATCAGAAATCCGATTATGGAACCGCCCATAAACACTTTTTTAAGCTTTCTTAGTTTCTGTTCCTTGATATTAGCCATTTTTTCTGTCTCTTCTGTCTTCTCTTCCCTGATAATAATTCTTTTTAGCAGCATACATCAGAGCATCAGCCTGCTTTTTTATATCTCCAAGGCTCATGCTCCTGTCATCACAGTATACGCTTCCGATAGATGCACTGTGGCCTTTCTGTTCTATGAGCTCGTTTGCATATTCAACCTGTCGCTTTATCTCTTCCCTGCTGGTATCTAGTACATATGCGACAAACTCATCTCCGCCGATACGGAATACGTTTTCGGGGCCGAATACTTCCTTAAGGCATGTGACTACATCGATTATCAGATGATCTCCCTCTTCGTGACCCTTTGTATCATTGGTACGCTTTAAGCCGTTTATATCGCACATGATGTATCCGAAAGGCTTTGTTCTTTCAAGCTTTGTCTTTTCAAAGGCATCGAGCGCCCTTCTGTTGCCGATACCAGTGAGTGAATCCTTGAAGCTGTAGCCAAAGAGCTTTTTCTGCATAGCTCTTTCCTTTTCGATGGTGACATGCTCTCCTGCCCACCAGATGAGAAACTGCAGAAGCATCGCGATCACCCAGGTGCAAAGTCCGACCCTCATGAACGTTCCGTTCTGTGTTATAGGATTATCCATGTAGTAGATAAATATATCTATGACGCTTCCTATGATAAACACCACTCCGCCGGTATAGAAGTATTTGAGATTTACACTTATCTCATTCTTTCTGCAGTATATCTCGTTATCTGTCAGCATGACGACTATCAGAACAAATGTGATGATATATGAGATGTAGGTATAGATAAGCACCCTGTGCATATCTGTGTCAAAGACATATCTCATAAGAAGCTGAAAGCTTATAATGAATAACATTACGCATGTAGCTATCTTTGGATATATCTTTCTTTTCAGGATGGTAACGGAATTGACAAAACATGTCAGGGGATATATGACAAGTTCCATAAAGAAATACTCTATCATCCTGAAGCCAATGCTCTTTCCGGTTATGAGCTGCATCATACCCGACTGGCTTAAACACCACAGTCCGCCCAGCAAAG
Organism: Lachnospiraceae bacterium; assembly: GCA_017961385.1. Lineage (GTDB taxonomy): Bacteria > Bacillota > Clostridia > Lachnospirales > Lachnospiraceae > Colinaster. The sequence goes on along the minus strand of JAGCXJ010000258.1, from coordinate 3,423 downwards.
TAGTGATGCCTAACATTGCGATATCGTAGGGCAGAGCCGATTTATCGGGTATCCATATATATACGGCAAGCATCATGAGTCCGAAGAAAATGACTATCACCGAAAGGAAGCAGGCAGGGAACAGTCTTGAAGAAACTTATCTTATATAGTTCATTCCGTTAGCCAGACAAAAACCTCCGACTCTTCCTCCTGATCTGTCTTCAAATACAGTATCAAGCGTGTTATCTATCGACTTTCCCGCATCAAGTGAAGACAGCTTTACCACATGATATTTTCTTCCGTAGCCCTTGCCCGTAAGATTTTCTCCGTAATCAAAGCTGTAGACCTCTCTATCGTCTATGTTTACCGTAAACTTTGCATTGTCACTCCAAAAGCACAGATCCTTGTCACTTATAAGATCGGGATCTGTGGGAAGCACGGCCCTTAAAAGAGCTTCACCGTCATACTCAGAAGCATCCAGCTTATCCACGTCGACATGAGCTGTCTCGCCGTTATCGATGAGCGCCCATTCCTTTGACAGTTTGATCACATCGTCACTGTATACCTTCCTTAGCATATCGGTAAAAAAAAGCATATACAGAATGATCGCACAAAGTATGACACCGTATATGACGGTGATTATATTCATTTTTCTAATTTTATCGATTGGCTTTTTCATTATGAATCATTATATCACATTTGGTATTAACTCTTGACATACATTTTTTACAGCGTTAATATTACATCGTTGCAAATAAACTTTCAAGGCAGGGTTAGATTCCCTACCGGCGGTATAGTCCGCAAGCCTTATGGTTGAACCGGTGAGATTCCGGTACCGACGGTATAGTCCGGATGAGAGAAAGGAGTTCAAATGAATAATCTCATTAGTCAGATAGCGCAAAATGCTGTCTTCGTGCTGGTATTCGCCGGCGTAATCATTCTCATGTTTTTAATCGCATATGCAGTGGAGAAGCTCATCAAGAAGAAAAATGATGACAAGGAGCGTATCCTAACGACCAGAAAGGTTGTTATCATAGGTATGTTTTCGGCTTTGTCTACAGTTCTCATGCTCTTTGAGTTTCCGGTGCCGTTTGCACCACCCGGGATCTACAAGCTCGACTTTTCAGAACTTCCCGCGCTCATCGGAGGTTTTGCATTCGGTCCCGTTACGGGAATCATGATCGAGTTCATAAAGGTCCTTTTAAAGACAGTTATAAAGGGAACATCAACGGCATTTGTCGGTGAGCTTGCAAACTTCTTTGTAGGATGCAGCTTCGTTCTTCCGGCTACAGTTATCTATCTTGCAAAGAAAAACAAGTTAAACGCGATAATCTCATGCGCAGTAGGAACGCTTGTGATAACTATTGTGGGAAGCTCATTCAACGCTTTCTATCTTCTTCCCACATTTGCAAAGATGTTCGGCATGGATATAGATACGATCATAGCAATGGGAACAGCCGTAAACAGCCATGTAACAAGCCTGTCAGACTTTATCTTTTTGATCGTAGCACCCGTAAACATCCTAAAGGGCGTTATGGTATCCGTTGTAACACTTCTTATCTACAAGCCCTTAAGCCCGATACTTAAAGGCAAGCACTGATATATAGTTTTAAAGGAGTCCTGCAGTCTCTGCAGGGCTTTTTTATTCGATCATTTCATCAAAAAATGAGCTGTCGAACCAAGCCGGCAGCCCACTGATTTGTTTTATCTTTTTACTTGAAATACTTTACGCCGCTTTCAAATATCTTCATATCCTGTTCGCCGTAGATATTTATGGCTACTGACTGATCACGTCTCTCGGAATGACCCATCTTGCCAAGGATTCGTCCGTCAGGTGATGTGATACCTTCGATAGACATATATGAACCGTTGATGTTGTATTCTTCATCCATGCTCACATTTCCGTCATTGTCAGAGTATACCGTAGCTACCTGTCCGTTTGCGATAAGCTTGTCAAGCCACTGTTTGTTTGCTACGAAACGTCCTTCACCGTGGCTGGCGGGTATTACATACGTAGAACCGAGTTCTGCATCCTGAAGCCATGGTGACTTGTTGGATACGACCTTTGTGTATACCATCTTTGAAATGTGACGGTTTATCGTATTGTATGTAAGAGTGGGTGAATCTGCATTCTGTCCCGTGATCTCACCGTTTGGAACAAGTCCGAGCTTAATAAGAGCCTGGAAGCCGTTGCATATTCCGAGGGCAAGTCCGTCTCTTTCGTTAAGAAGCTTCATAACTGCTTCCTTTAGCATCTCGTTCTGGAATGCCGTTGCAAAGAACTTGGCAGAACCGTCAGGCTCATCACCTGCAGAGAAGCCGCCGGGGAACATGATGATCTGAGAAGCATCTATCGCATCCTTGTAGGCTTTGAAGCTCTCTTCTATCATTGAACCCGTCATGTTCTTGAATACAACGGTCTTAACGTTTGCTCCTGCTCTCTCAAATGCCTTGGTCGAATCATATTCACAGTTTGTACCCGGCATTACCGGTATGAATACATTGGGCTTTGCAACCTTGTTCTTGCAGATATAAACCGAATCAGCCCTGTAGATAGGCATATCAACCTTGTCCGTATCCTTAACGGCCTTTGTCGGGAATACCTTTTCAAGAGTTGTCTTCCATGCTTTAAGTGCCTCATCCATTGAAAGGACTGCATCCTTATATACAAATCTTCCATCGGAAGTTACTTCACCGATTATCTCATGATCTATATCGATGTTTGCTATAAGGTCTGCATCAACTTCTGCTAAAATATCTCCCATAGCAGGCTCAAAGAGGTCTTCTATTTCAAGATCGCTGTCAAATGTAACACCCATTGTATTACCGAAAGCCATCTTTGCAGCACTGGCCATGACGCCGTACATATCAAGAGCATAGGCTGAAACGATAACCTTTTCCTGCTCAAGTCTTCTTACTTCATCAAAGAGCTTCTTGACTTCTTCATATACCGGAACATCGTACTCATCCTTTTCGATACTGAAGCGGACAAGCTTGTTTCCAGCCTTCTTAAGTTCAGGCGTTACAACATCCGATGTCTTTGCTATATCAACGGCAAAGGAAACGAGTGTCGGAGGAACATCGATGTCATTGAACGTTCCGCTCATTGAATCCTTTCCGCCGATAGAAGGAAGTCCGTATCCGATCTGTGCATCAAATGCACCGAGCAAAGCTGCAAAAGGCTGGCTCCAGCGATCGGGCTTTTCAGACATTCTTCTGAAGTATTCCTGGAATGTAAATCTTATCTTGCTGTAATCACCGCCTGCGGCAACGATCTTTGCCATAGACTGAGTTATAGCATATATAGCGCCGTGATAAGGGCTCCAGCTTGATACATAAGGATCAAAGCCGTAGCTCATCATGGTAACGGTATCTGTCTTTCCCTTAAGGACGGGAAGCTTTGCTACCATCGTCTGAGTCTCTGTAAGCTGTGTCTTTCCGCCG
>JAGCXJ010000257.1 GCA_017961385.1 Lachnospiraceae bacterium | reverse complement strand
TCTTCTGTTAGTTTTGTAAAGTCTAAGCAATAACAATCTCCATCAAAGTACTTTGCCTGATAAGCAAGGATGTCTTCTGAACAGTAATCATGATCCTTTCTTTCATATTCTTCATCATAGGTTCCTGCCGTATGAATATTTACAGTTGCATTGTAGAACTCTGTTCCTACCACAAAGTAGCTACCTTCAAATATCTTATCGATCTGAGCCCCCATTGCTGTTTCACCATAGCTGAGTGCCGAACCTTTCATCACATGACCACTATGAGCTGTGATGATTATCTGGCTGTAGCCTCTTTCAACTTCAAGGTCATACTCACTCTTAAGGTTTTTTGCCATACATAGGTCTCTATGCTCGCCGTAATCATTCGGTCTTTCCTCAAAGCTTGGAGCATCGATCCACTGAACAATTGAATTTGTAAGGATTCCTACATACTTTGAATCATAGTCATTCTCAGATAAAAGTCTCTCTGATAGGCTTTCAAAAAAATCTCTACTTGCATCAACAGAAGAATAATCATAGTTCTGGATACTAGCTATTATCTCATCGATCTGAGCCTTCTCACTCTCATCTATTATATCGGGATGTTTCTCTGCAAAACCCGAAAGGTAAGCCAGTTCCTTATCCGGTCCCTGCATATCCACTCCGTAGAACATAATGGACTCTTCATAAGACTTGTCCATGTTGTAATCACGCATCCATGTGTAGAGTTCAAGCATCTGCTCTGTGTCATAAATCGGATAATTTGTCTTTCCTACCAGCTCCTCAAGATCAGAATCAGGATCATGAATCGCATCATTAATCTCAGCTGCTTCACCCGGTGTCATCTCAAAAGCTATACTTCTGCAGAGTCCTGTATCAACCTGCTTCTGGAGCATCAGAAGCTTTGCTGTCTGAAACTCTGAGTTACCATGTGTTGCCTCTCCAATTCCTACAACCTTTATATCCTCAGGAATCGTGAGTTCCTCAAAACTGATACCCTTTTCTTCAATTCCATCTATCTTTCTGGCTGATGAACCGATGAGCCCGCTCTGGAAAACTATGATCAGTCCAAAGTAAACTGCTATTAAGGCTATGCTGCCAATAAATAGTTTTTTAAAAGTATTCATTTTATCAAATTTTTCCTTCCACTACTGAATATCTCTCTTCTCAAGCTTTGCTGTGCCGATAAGAACAGATAAAGCGATTACCGCGCACGAGATAAGAATCTGAGCAATAGATCCTGGATCAGCTTCAGGATCTGTTAAACCTGTCTTGGTCAGCCACTGTCCCATAACATTTATGTTATAGCAAATAGCTGCAATCTTAAGAGCCATTCCCTTTGAGATCATGATGATAAAGTTACCAGCAAGCACAGCATTTATGCAAAGATTGATAAGTAAGAATGATGCGATCACGCTTCTTATCGGCTTCTGGAGTTTAAAAGAGATTGAATAAATAAGTGTTGTGTAGCTCATCATCGCAATAAGTAGAATGAGCATATATCCACTGATACTTCCACTCGGACGAGCACCTCCAGCTACTCCGCCGAGGATATTTGCTATCCACATAATAAATACTGCCTTATACTGTATAAAAAGTCCGCTGAAATATATCTGTTTCTGTGAATAACCGCTTATTATCTTATTTCTGATGATACCTTCACTGTACTCTGAGCAAATGGAAATCGGAGTATAGATCGTAAAAAATGCAATGATACAGATGCTTATGAAATATGTTCTGCCTGCTGGAGACATTTGCGAAAAAAGGCCTTCAAATTGGATAGTCTCATTTGTGAATAAGAATGTTGCCGCAAATGCAATCAAAAGACCAAGTATATAGAAAACGCTTTTGCTAAGCCTTCTAAAATTTGCCAAATATAAACTTTTCATTACTTTAACTCCTTCTTATTAAACACTATGAGTCCTGTGATAACTGACAGGAGGATAAGCACTGCGCAGCCTAAACTAACATCAGTGACCGTCCATCTTGGTGTACCTGAACAATGTGCATATGGTACGAATCTGTCATAGAATATATATATTGCAAGCTTTGCACCCTTTATGGAAACAAGTCCTTTTTCAGGATAAAGCTTCTGCTGAACGCTGAGCCCAAAAACCTTAAATGCAAGTGCTATTCCAAGTCCAACAACGTAGCTTGCGTTTGTTCCCCCCATCATCATGATAAGCGAGGTTGAAAATATTGCTATTGCTATACCACTGATCGTTGTTTCCGAAAATGAATATGCTGCGTCGGCCAGTGTCAGACCGTAAAGTCCATTAGTAAAGATCAGTGAAAGAATCAGCTCTAAGGTCTGACACATTATTGCAAGGAGCGTTGCCATAAAAGCTGAATTTATAATTGCCGCAAGGAATATCTCACTTCTTTTCGATCCACTGCAAAGTTTATTTCTGATAGTGCCATTCATGAACTCATTTACGTAGATGATAAGAGTTGCTGCCGTTATAACGAATATCGAAGTCTCGTTATAAACCGTAAGTACATCATCGGCATTAAGTCTGACATTCCCTGCTATCACATGAAGAAGTATACTCATAATGATCACATATCCAATGAGGTAAGTAGCAAAAACAAGTGCGAGGATCCTGATCCCCTTATTTAAGAGCGAGGCCCTCATATCCGAATATAAAACTCTAAGCATTATCTTCGCCTCCCAGAAGTGCCAGATAAAAAGCTTCCAGACTTTCGTCATGCTCTTCCATCTTGATGATCGTTGCATTCTTTTCTTCAAAGGCCTTGGCCATTTCTGAGAAAGTAATGTCTGTGTAGACATCTGCGGTATCGTCATCGATTATCTTATACTCAATTCCCCG
>JAGCXJ010000256.1 GCA_017961385.1 Lachnospiraceae bacterium | reverse complement strand
TAAAAGTGAGAATGAACAGATAAGCTTAAAGGCAATGGAGTACAAGCTGCTTTTCTATCTTATCCTAAACTGCGGAAGAGTAGTTACCAAGGATGAGCTCTTAAAGAATGTATGGGATGATGAATTCATCGGAGAAGGCACTCTTGCGGTCCATATCAGGCATTTAAGAGAAAAGATAGAGGATGATCCCAAAGAGCCAAAGGTCATAAAGACTATCTGGGGAGTCGGATATATAATAGAAAGCTATGAAAAACTACAGTAGGTTTGTCATCGTACTCTTTGTCTTATACTTTACCGCTGTGATCATAGTAGCGGTAGTAACAGGTAAAAAGGGTTACGAGACAAACTCAAGAGATGAAGATGTATTAAAACTGAATGACATTGCAAGAGATGTCGAAGATAACTGGTATGATCTTAACGCACTCGACAGTACCGATTACGGTGTTGTCTTTACGGTAATAGATTTAAATAATGAAATTCTCTATGAAACGAATCTGTCGGATGAAAGAATCGAAACCGTCTCTGTTGAGAATGCGATAAAGAACCGCTATCCGTATGCATGCCTTACCGTTAATGAAAAATCGGTCGGATACGTTATCATGGCAGATGACGGACTGGGATTCTTTAAGCTTATCAGGTTAAGACTTATCATTGGTCTTTTGATCCTGGGATTAGGTCTGTTTCTTCTTGCGTTTTTATACGGAAGATATATTGATAAGAGCATAATCATTCCTTTTAAGAACATGAAGAGCTTTGCGGGCAAGATAGCAGAAGGCAATCTTGACGAACCCCTCATGATGGATAAGGGAAACATGTTCGGGGCATTCAGCGAGAGCTTCGATATAATGAGGGAGGAACTTTCCGAATCAAGAAAAAGAGAGATAGCCCTTCAAAAGAAGGAAAGAGAGCTCGTGGCATCATTAAGCCATGACTTAAAGACTCCCATAACAGGGATAAAACTTACTACCGAGCTTTTAAAGGCAAAGCTTGAAGCGGCAGATGAAAAGAACGAAAACACAGGGGATATTAAAGAGAAGCTTGACAACATATATAAAAAAGCAGACCAGATAGATGTTTTGGTCAGCGACCTTTTCTCATCAGTACTCGATGATCTTGGTGAATTCAAGGTAAGCTTGAGTGATGAAGAATCAAAGGTGCTTACCGATATTGTTAAAAAGTATGACGATAAAAACCTTGCCGTATCATCATCTATACCGGATGTTCTTATACGCATAGATTTAAGGCGAATGAGCCAGGTTATTGGAAACATCATTTCTAATTCATATAAGTATGCAGGGACGAGGATCGATATCGATTACAGGATAGAAGAAGAATTTTTGCAGATGCGCATACACGATCACGGACCGGGAGTTCCCGAAGATGAACTGAGTTTAATCGCTAACAAGTTCTATCGCGGCAGGGACTGGGAAAAGAGTTCAAAAGACGGAAGCGGACTTGGACTGTATATAGCAAAGATGTTAATGGAAAAGATGAACGGAGAGATGCTTCCCGAGAGTAATGGGGACGGACTTATCATCACACTGCTCATTCCTCTCTGTTAAGAATTTGATAAGAATTTAATAATACTTCGACAAGGAAGTATCAAAAGAAACCATATATACTGATTTCATAAGATGACAGATTATGAAAGGAAGTAGTATATATGGTTTCTTCTATTTTGCAAACAGAAAAGCTCTGTAAATCATTTTCAAACGGCGGAATGCAGCAGCATGTGATAAAGAATTTAGATATGGAGATAAGAAAGGGAGACTTCACGGTCATCATGGGAGCATCGGGTTCCGGAAAGTCAACTCTTCTCTATGCTCTTTCGGGAATGGATAAGCCTACGATGGGAAAGGTTAAGTTTGACGGGAGAGAGATCCAGGATCTTTCCAATGACGAACTGGCAGTCTTTAGAAGAGGCAACTGCGGATTTGTTTTCCAGAGTGTATATCTTTTAGAGAATCAGACGGTTTTAGATAACGTCTTAACAGGCGCTCTTATAGTTCAGAAAAATTCACCTGAGCTTGTTAGCAAAGCCAAGGACCTTTTAAGAAAGGTAGGACTTAGCGATGAGGATATGAAGAAATATCCAAACCAGTTATCGGGAGGAGAGGCTCAGCGAGTAGGTATAGTAAGAGCGATAATAAACGATCCCACAATTCTTTTTGCGGATGAGCCTACAGGACAGCTAAATTCGGCTTCAAGCAAGGATGTACTCGACATATTTTCTGATATCCATAAAAACGGCCAGTCGATAGTGATGGTAACGCATGATCTTAAGACAGCGCTAAGAGCAACGAGAGTTATATTCTTACGTGACGGAGGAATAGTCGGGGAGTATGAGATGCCCGTCTACGGAACTGATGATATAAAGCAGCGAAGGAGCGATCTTCAAAAGTTCTTGGACGAGATGGGATGGTAGAAGCGCAGAAAAAGATTTCTGCAATTAGCCTCAGTCACGAAGACGAAAAATAAGCTGAGGCAGGGTTTAGAGGTAAATGTAATGAAGATATTCAGATTATCATTATTCAATATAAAGAAGAACAAAAAAGAAGTGATCGCGATCATTTTCCTAACATTCATCACTGTCTTTCTCATGGGAGGAGTGGTCACAGGTGCGACAAAGATGAACACCGCATTTGATGAAAGCTTTGATCGTACCGGATGTGTCACCAACATGATCGTAATAACCGGGGAAAAATACAGGGACGAGTACTTAGGTTTACTCACGGACGATCCCAATGTAAGCGATGTAAAGAAAAACAGGATGTTAGACGGAATGACAGGCACGGGAGTTGTGCGAGATAAAAACGGCGAAACGATCGCCTACAACATGTATCTTTGTACCGAAAAGACAGAAAGGCAGATCGAGGATTTTGTTAAGACTGAGTCGATGAGTGAATCCGAGATAGCAGCACTGAAACATCCCATATGGCTTCCGACACCGTTTAGCGTAACGCTTAAATATAATATAGGAGATACGTTTACGCTTGTGAGCGCAGGAAGGGATTATCCTTTTACGGTTGCAGGGTTTTATGAGGCAGGCCTCCTTTCAAGTTCGGGACACGGATACAAGCTTATCGTTTCTGAAGAGGACTATGAACTCTTATCCTACAACTATAATGAGAGAGTATGTCTGTCATTTAATGCCAGTGATAAATGGGATCGGTCACAGTACTATGAGAAATGCACCGAGGCAACCGGAGAGAATATCAGTTCATACTGCTTTGCATATTACAAGGAAGGTGAAAAACTGATCGAGATCAGCTTTTTAAGTATCTTTATCGTCTTAAGCTCGTTCCTTTCGATAGTTACTCTTGTTGCGGCGACCTTTCTGATAAGAAGAAAGATAACCAATGATATCGAGGATCAGATGCAGCAGATCGGGGTACTGGAAGCACTCGGATACAGATCAAAAGAGATATCATTATCATATCTGTATGAATATGTGTTTTCCGGAGGGAGCGGTTCGCTTCTCGGCTGTATCGCATCCATACTGTTCACTCCTGTAATGAACAGCATAGTAGGGACCATGATGGGCAGAAGATATCACGGGATGACGACAGTTTTTGGCGATATCGTTATCGCTGTGATCGTTACGATGATAATAACGGGATTTGCTCTTTTAAAGGCAGGAGCGGTTAAGAAATTCCCGCCTGTCATCGCTTTCAGAAAAGGGATACAGACACATCATTTCGGCAAAAATATCCTTCCGCTTGAAAAGCACAGCGGAAATATAAATATAAAACTTGCACTAAAGGATTTCTTTATCAATTACAGATCAGGGATAGGGACCGGGATATGTATCATCATAGCCGGAGCGGCACTGGTCTTTGCGGTACAAATGCTTGATTTCTTTAAGACGGGAGTGAACGGCCTTGTATCCTTAATGGGATGTGATATTGTTGAGACTCAGATCGAGCTTATGAACGGCGTGGATGCTAAAGATTTCGCGGATGAAATAAGTCAGCTTGATGGTGTCAGAAAGGTTTTGTTAAATTACGGATATCCCTACATAAAAGTAAAAAACTCCGCTGAGGACGGAACGGCGATCGTATTTGAAGACTTTAACGATTCCGAAAACATCTTTACAACAGAAGGGAGATATCCCGAACATGACAATGAGATCATGATCTCATTAAAGAGGGCTAAGCTGGAAGGATACAGACTCGGTGACAGTATCACGGTTTATAATGACTCCATCGAAAAGACCTATGTGATATGCGGGATCGTCAATTCGATGATGAACAGCGGATACAATCTGTATCTGACAGAAGAAGGTTATCTAAGGCTAAACCCGAATGCGCGTCCGGGCAGTGTGGAAGTATACCTTGATAAGGATTATGACAGAAAGAAATTCGAGGATACCTTAGGGGAAATGTACGGAAGCAGCGCTAGGGATTCACAGGCCACTTCTGAAAGCGACGGTGATCTTGAATCAAGGATACGCAAAGTGGCAGATGAGAAGATGGCCATCCTCATATCCGAGTACGGTGTGACTGATGTTGATTACGCCATATATATAGGCGATGAGGTAATAACGGGTGACAGCAGGAAATTTGTTATCAAGAATATCTCATCCTTACAGGATCTTACAAAGTCGCAGATGGAACCCATAGCGACTCAGATCAAGGGCTATTCCGTAGGAGCTTTGATATTCATAGCGATTGTAGTCGGTGTTATCCTCTATAGCCTTACCGTTTCAAATCTAAGAAGACCGAGACAGGCTTTAGGGATAATGACGAGCATTGGATACTCATCAAAGGATCTGATGATCCAGATGTCTGTAAAGTTCATG
>JAGCXJ010000255.1 GCA_017961385.1 Lachnospiraceae bacterium | reverse complement strand
TGTGAACATACGTTCTTTATCAATATTAAAACGTATGTTCGTTTTTGTCAATACTTTGTTTATGAAACTTTACAAATTATACTTTATACTCTTTATAGTCCGATTTATGTCTCTTTTGAACACTCTGTTGAAAATATTTTTTCTTCTACATAGTTTCGCACGCATGTTTTAATATGCGCGCGAAATAATTTAAACTTTTTAATTCTTCCCAAAAGTATTCTCGCTGAAGTATTCTAGCAGACATTCTCTTAACAGTATCAAAGCATTGGCAACCGCCGTCTCTCTTATCTTGGCTCTGTTTCCGTGGAAATGATATTCTTTTACAGTTACACTTCCGCGTACATAACAGCACATATATACCAATCCGACCGGCTTGTCATCTGTACCGCCGTCAGGTCCTGCAATCCCTGTTGTGGATATAACGACATCGGCCTTGCTCATGTCATGCATTCCCTCAGCCATCTCCTGTGCCACCTGCTTGCTGACAGCGCCGTACTTTTCAAGAGATGACTTTCTGACTCCGGCGAATTTTCTCTTTGCCTTGTTTGAATATGTAACAAAGCCTGTTTTGAACGTTTCAGATATTCCCGGAACATTGATAAGTCTTCCGGCGAGCAGTCCTCCCGAACATGATTCCACTGTTGAGATGGTAAGATTATTGGCGATCAGAAGATCGGCTATCGCCATTTCAAGAGTAACATTCTCATCGGTTGTATATATATATGTTCCGAACCTGTTCTTTAATTCCTTGACTACCGGCTTAAGCAGCTTCTTAGCCGCAGCTTCATCCTCGGCCTTGGCCGTTACGCGAAGATGCACTTCTCCGGTCTTTGCATATGTAGCTATTGTCGGATTGCTCTGCGCATTGATCAGATCCTCCACCTGCTTTTCAACGCTGCTCTCACCTATTCCGCATATCTTTACGGTCTTTGAGAGGATCGTACCGGGAAGCATATTTCTGATATACGGTTCAACATGATCCGTAAACATAGGCTTTAGTTCATTTGGCGGCCCCGGCAGAAGAACTACCCTCTGCTCTCCGTATTCAATGATAACCCCCGGTGCCGTACCGTTGGGATTGGGAAGTATCACCGAATCCTCAGGTATCATAGCCTGCTTCCAGTTATTATCGGGTATCTTTATTTTCTTGGCTGCAAAATAATCCTCTATGTGTTTTTTGCAGTCCTCATCAAGATGCATTGTTTTATTGCAGACTTTTGCCGCAACTTCCTTTGTAAGATCATCCTGCGTGGGACCGAGTCCTCCGCCGAGAATGATTATATCCGATCTGGAAAGAGCTGTCTTTATAGTATGAGTAAGTCTTTCCTCGTTGTCACCGACAACTGTCTGATAGTAACAGGAGAGTCCGAGCTTTGCGCATTCCTCAGATAAAAATGCGGCATTCGTGTTGACAATGTTGCCAAGAAGTATCTCCGTCCCAACCGAAATCAGTTCGACTATCATCTTTGTATACCTTCCGTCTTTATAATATTACGTGGTCCATGCTCTCGCTGAGAGAATTCACCTTTTCATTCAGTGTATCCGCCTCGCCGGCAAGTGAGACCGCCGTATCAAGCTGTGATCCTATAGAATCCGTTACGCTTCTTGTGACAGCCGCCGTTTCTTCGCTGACAGCTGCAATACTCGTGATAGAGTTTACGATCATCTCTTTTTCTCTTACCATTAATGTCATGTTTTCGGATATGTTGTTTAATCCATCTACCATCTCCTCAACATGTCTTGTTATATCGGCAAATACTTCAGTCGTATCCTCGAGTGCTTCTCCCTGCTCGCTGATATATCCGGTAGTGCGTTTTGCCGAACCGGTAGCCTTTTCACTTGCCATCCTGATATCACCCAGAATGCTGTCTATCTGTGATGATGCCTTCATTGACTCATCAGCAAGCTTTCTTATCTCTTCGGCAACTACCGCAAATCCTCTTCCGGCATCGCCTGCTCTTGCAGCTTCTATGGAAGCATTAAGAGAGAGCAGAGTGGTCTGATCAGCTATCTCGTTTATTACCTCCACGAAATTGCTTATAACATCTGTCTTCTTTATAACATCCTCTATCTCAACGATAAGCTGCTGTACCAGTTCGGTAGTAAGTGCAGACTTTTCATTCAGTGAAGATATCTTCGTTCTTCCGAGCTGAGTAGAATCAAGAGTCTTGCCGATGGTATCCTCCATCTGTTTTGTGCTGTTAACAACACCGTCAAGCTTATCGGAGAACTCGTTCATCTCATTGGCACATACATCGGCATCCTTTGCCTGGCTCTCGGCTCCGTCAGCCAGCTGATCCAGCTCATGAGAGATATTCTGCATGATATCCTTCATGCTGTCACTGGACTCGTATACCTTGTTTGCCGATTCTGTAACATCATCACCGAAGCCTCTGACATTGCCCATAATGGAATTGATCCCTGCGATAGTCTCATTGAGCGTATCTGTCAGATATCTCATCTCATCATTTCTGTTGGTTCTGAACTTTCTTGTAAAGTCACCCTTTGCGACCTTGCCCAGATTGCTGCAAACGCTGTTAAGGGTCGTACTGATGCCTCTTGCGAGTGCAAGGCCGATACCCAGCGCAACGATTATTCCGATTATTACCATGATCACGGTAACATTTCTGATACCGGCCATCTCTGCAGTAATATTATCATGAGGTATGAGCGCACAGAGCGATATTCCCGTCTCGTCAATAGGCGTGTAATAGAAGTAGTAGCTTGTTCCTTCTACCTCTACCTCGCTTCCCTCTACCAGTGTACCTGCAGCAACAGCCTGCGTATAAAAGCTCTTGTTCGTAAAGAATCCTTCGCCCTCTTGTGAAAACTCGTACGAAGCAACTCCGTCCTTTACAATCTGTTTCAGACATATCTCGTTCTTATCAGATACAAATCCGGCATAGCTTCCGTCACCCCTGTTAAGAGTCTTTA
>JAGCXJ010000254.1 GCA_017961385.1 Lachnospiraceae bacterium | reverse complement strand
TTGACAAAAGTATAATTGTCTATTTCATTTCCGTCTGATAATTTTTTTACAAACTCGTATATCTCCTGTTGTACGGACAGCTCCTCATCAAAGCAATGTTGCGATAATGGAAATTGCATTATTCTGCTGGTATAAAATATTGCGTAATTGTCCTGAAGAACATATTCAGGATTATCCTGTACAAAGATTAATTTATCACCCTGCGCCGCTCTTTGTAACGCATATTGTAGATGAGTATCGTATCAGCAAGCTGTCCTATACGCTGTATACGCCCTTTTCGCTGCTCTAATCTTGTAGGATTCCATGGCAAGTCAACATTGATAAGCGTAGAAAGCGTTTGCAGGTTCAAGCCCTCACTTGCTGCATCGGTACCAACAAGAATCTTAAGCTTTCTATCTCTCACCTGCGCCTTCAGTTCATCTTTGCGCTCTTTGCATCATCTGCTTTTGAGTGTTACGCTTTTGGATCTGACGGGATACGACATTGCTCTCACCAAAGGTCTCCGGCTTTTTTGCGGCATGTAATGCATGCTCCCCTCCGGGTTCCTTTGCATGCAGCTTTCCTGCATAGCCCTTCTTTGCCTGACCCATCTCATGCGTCGGTTTTAAAGGTTTACTGTAATACTGCACGTGTTCATTCGTCGTTGCGGTATTTGGTGATCTTCTGACTTCTGCGGTGCTTTTATTTCCTGCGGTGTTTTTACTTCCTGTGGTTCTTTTACTTTCTGCAGTATTTCCGCTCTCTGCCTTCTTAAAACCGCCGGGTCTTTGTGTGCCTGGACCCGCAGCATCTCCGACCGGTCTTCCCTTTTTTATGTCCGAAAGCTCATGTGTAGGCGGTGAGTATCTTTCGACTCGGGATCCCACATGCCTTGCGACCGTAAATCCGATCAGTCCGGCCGTTCCCGCAGCATCCATTACATCCCCGGATACGTTGTTATCCTCTGGGTGTTGCTGTCCGGAAAGGTTCTTCTTTCCGAGGGTATGCGCTACGGGCAGCTTTCCGTGCTTTATCTTTTTCTGCTTCCCCTGGCCGCTTCGCTTAAGCTTACCCTTTTCATTCTTACAATTTCAAAAGATCCAGTAGAGTATATTCGTCTTTCCGAATCTTTGACATCTCATTGTATTTCTTGATTGCAGCCAAGAGTATATCAGGATCTGAGAAATAATCCTTGACGAAACTGTAAGCCTTCACACTTGCCATCCTTAAGTCTTCCTTACAGAAATCACTGGGTTTCTTTCCAGATTTCTTGAACTCTTTGTACTTATCCTCATTGAAGATAATCAACATCTCGATCTCCGGAGCAGTGATTACATTGATTACATCCACTTTGTGCTCGTAAGCCTTGCTTAGTTTAAAATTCTCTCTTCTGGAATCAAGAATTCTGATTACTGAAATCTTCTCCAAGAAACCTTTTCTTAAATATTTCTCTTCAAAGCGTTTGCCGTCGCGACAGCGTATGACCTCTTCTTCCAGCATTTCCTCTCTGGTAAAAATCAGAAGATCATTATCCAAAAGAATGTCCATGATGGCGTTCTCGGCTGAGCCCTCACAGATGCAAGCCTTATACTTTGCTAATTCCATAAGCGCCTCCTACTTAAGCGCTGCGGCCATACTTTTCTTCAGCCGCATATACGCTTCATACATAGGAGTTGTTCCTTCCAGAAAGCCGCTCTGATATGCATCACTTTTCTTTATATCATTTCTTTTCAGGATTGTGCTCAGGTTTTCAACCGTGATCCCGTTTCTGTTCCTGATTACATAAATACTGTCATTTCTGTCATATTCATCTAACAGTTCAGGATAGTGCGTTGAATAAATCAAGGTACCGCCGTTCTTATTTAACTTGCTATCCATAAAGAAGCGCATCAATGTCGTTACAATTTATTTATTTAAGTGGTTATCCACCGCAAAAAAGACAATGTAACCGCCCTTTTGTAACACTTCCTGAGCCAGCGTAAACGTGATCATACCCTTTACAGTACCAGAAGACAAATAATTATTAAGCTGAATCGGATCATTCATCACGATCTCTTCTTTTCCCCTGAACTTCAGGCGTATGACCATTTTTTGATCTTTTTCGTCAAACTGTAGGCTCTCAACTGTTGGATCCAAATAGGTAATGATCTCTGCCGGTATATTGTCGGAAAAAGGAAGGACATTGACATTCGTGAATTGCAGCAGATTAACCGCCCTCATGTTCTCCCCGGTCTTCTTATTATGAGCGATCATAATGCTGACATCATCAGGCAGAAAATCCTCCTGTCCACTTCTGAGCATAACAGGATCCTTTCCAGTAAAATCAAGCAGAGTCTTACGAGTAATCACCTCTTCAGCCTGCTTCGACCATAAGTTTTCTGAAAGGATACTATATACAATCCCCTCCATCTTTGTCTGTTTCGAGGTGATCATGGTTTCGAGACGACATATCTCCTTCTTTGTCTCTGAGTAGAAGAAGATGTTTAAAGTTGCCTTTGGGGCATTTCCCAGGATATCCCTGGTTTCAATGTGATTAATCGGCTCATTATTAAGTATCCCTAGCGCCAAAAGTATGACCTTCAATACAGAGGTCTTTCCCGAAGCATTAATTCCTATAAAACCATTGGCTGGATTCAAATATATATTTGAAAACAGGGAATAAAGGATATCTTTCTGTTCCTCTGATACTCTCTGCTGTGCGTAAAAGCATATATCAAGCTGTTCCTTAAAAAGCGGTAAGCCGTCCGCTGTAATCCTCAGAAGTTTCATACCCAGCACCTCCAAAATAAAACCGGATTTTGTGTTAATAAATCCTTTCTTGGTTTAGTATACCACCAAATTCGTAAATTATCAACGGCTTTTTCGTTTTTAATTTTTATGTCTTAGAGTCATGCTCCGTCCTTCATTTTGCATTTTTGCACGCGCGACTCCCTTGTTGTTCCCCGGAAGCCTATCCTGCAGAGGTTTCATCCGCCCCTGAGATTTTCTTTACAAATATCAAAAAAGCTGTGTTGAAGCCTCAAAGAATCGTTTGATTTAAAAGGTGCAAACAAGGTGCAAATGTGATGACTCAGTATTCTCAAACCCTGTTATTTACCAGGGTTGCAGCCCATCTGTTGGTAGAGTGCCGTGGCAGATAAAAAGTACTTTAATCATGACTCTTTCCTCTCCATTCTTAGTATTGAATTATCCTAAAGTCATTTCCATTAATTCCTGTGCTGCATCTTTGCTTTTTAGGCGTATCAAGTTATCATC
>JAGCXJ010000253.1 GCA_017961385.1 Lachnospiraceae bacterium | reverse complement strand
TCTTTTCTTTCGGAAGATATGTCCTTAGCATCTTTTCAAGAGCAAGGCTGTCGATCGGCTTTGAAAGATAATCTGTAAAGCCCTGGGAGATATATCTTTCCTTTGCCCCTATTACGGCATCGGCTGTAAGACATATCATCGGAGTAGATGTATTTGCTCCGTCTTTTTGCTCCTTTATAACATGCATTGCTTCAACGCCGTCCATTCCGGGCATGCGCTGATCCATAAGGATGACATCGTAGCTGATGCTTCCTGCCATCTCGATAGCCTCATTGCCGGAAAGCGCGGTATCGATCCTTATCTGGGTATCACGCAGAAACTCCGTGGCTACAACAAGATTCATCCTTGTATCGTCAACTATCAGTATCCTTGCATCTGGAGCTTTAAAGATATCTGTATGCTTCTTTTTTCCGCCTGTCTGCTTTTCAAATCTGGTCTTGAAATCGCCTATGGGCTCTGATGAGATGACTTTCTGGGGAAGCATGATATTGAAAGTGGATCCTACGCCGTAGATACTCTCAACGGTTATATCTCCGCCCATCATGTCAAGAAGCCTTTTTGTTATGGCAAGGCCCAGTCCGGTTCCCTCGATCGTGCTGTTCTTGTCAAGATCGACTCTTTCAAACTTTGTAAAGAGCTTGCCAAGATCCTCCTGTCTTATACCTCTTCCAGTATCCGATACCGAAATCTCTAGTCTTATGACCTGATTGCCGGCGCCGTCCGTAATGATATCGCTTCCGCTCATCTTTAGGACTATCCTTCCCTCGTCTGTATACTTGACTGCGTTTGAAAGGATATTTGTGATTATCTGCCTTACTCTTACTTCATCTCCCCAGAGTCTGTCAGGCAGCTTTTTATCGATCTCTGTTTCAAAATCAAGATTCTTTTCCTTTGACTTGAAATGGATCATGTTGCTGACATCGTTTAAAACAGAGCTTAACTGATACTCGACATCGACTATATCCATCCTGCCCTCCTCGATCTTTGTAAAATCAAGGATGTCATTGATTATGGCAAGCAGGTTGTTTCCCGCGCTGTCAAGGTTTTCGGAATAGCCCTTTATCCTGTCGATGCTTCTTTTATAGCTTTCGGGATCAAATACTGCCTTTTCGCATTTTTCACTCTCTCTCAGTATCATCTCGTTCATGCCAAGGACAGCATTTATGGGAGTTCTTATCTCATGGCTGGTATTTGCAAGAAAGTCGGATTTTGCGGCATTAGCACGCTTTGCTTCATCCAGAGCGATATCCTGCTTGATCCTTGCCCTGTCAGCTTCGTACTGGGCAAGGGCACACATGATGACTTCGATAAGATACATCATCGGAAGACGCTGATAATACATCTCCGGAAACTGATATCCTAAAAGATGCAGCGGTGTGCTCATATATACATTCATTCCTATGAACAGGATAATACAGAAGATCGATCCGTAGAACAGATTAAAGAAAAAGAAGCAGACCGGTGCTGCAGCGAATATCAGAAAGATACTCGTTCCGCCCGTTCCGCCTGTATATAGAAAAACTCCGAAAGTAAACCAGTAGACAAAGCACTGTATGATGATAGCTATATGCATCAGCGCACGCGGCGCATTCTTTACAAAGCGGCATATGCATAAAAGACCTAGAGCGATAGCTGTCATTGAAGCGCAGAAAGCCGCTAACAGCCCGATCGTATTGCTGCCGTGCCTGTAGCAGTCCACAGACAGATATATACAGTACGGTACCAAAAATGCATAGATTATTGTCGTACGTGTAAGATTTACCCCTATATATCTTTCATCAATATGAAACTTCTTCATTCCGCTCAACTACCCCTCACTAACATAAAATTATACTTTGCATAGGGCCTGAGCGCAAGTAAAATCCTATATTTGCCCGACTATTGCCTGCACGGTTTCCTCGATCGAAGATCCATCTTCTTTTACAGTGATATCGGCATATTCTTCATACAGTTTTGACCTCTCCCTGTACATGTCATCGATGCTTTGAGAGTCAAACAGAACAACGCCTCTTTCCTTTATATCACTGATGCGCCTAAATATCTCCTTTTGCGGCACCTTGAGATATATGATCATGGAAGTCTTCTTAAGATGAGACATTCCTTTTTTACTGTAGATCGCGCTTCCTCCGGTTGCTATGACGGTATTTTCTGCATTCAGTGAAAGAAGTGCTCTTTCTTCGCATTCAAGGAATGCATCCACTCCTCTTTTTTCCAGTATCTGGTTGAGTTTAAGGCCTTCTCTTTGCTGGATCAGTATATCCGTATCACAAAAATCCATTCCAAGAATCTTTGCAAGTATAACCCCGACAGTACTCTTTCCGGATGCGGGCATCCCGATCAAAACGATATTGCTCTTTTCCATATATCCCCTATTCGTTCATCTTGTCGACTACATCTGACGGCTTTGCCGTCATCTCGATCCATGCGGGTATGAAGCCGCTCTTTACTGCATTTCTTACGGAACGGATATTTGACCATGCCGAACAGTAAAACGGCACCTTGCCTCTTTTGATTATCTCATGTGCAAGAGTGTTTGTCAGATATGATGCTATACCGTTTCTTCTGTACCCTGGCAGTACATCCACACCTATCTGCCACATATCGAAGCAGTCTGCGGAACAGGCCGCAAATCCGATAAGCTCATCATTATCATAAGCGCCTATGCCCAGTACATCGAGCTCTTTTCTGTCTGCGCAGAGAGCATTGCTCCACTGAGGCAGGTAAAGCTTTTCAAGGTCCTTTGGTCCCAGCATTTTTGTTTTATATGAGCAGCTTAGATCGATCTTTCTGTCAACATCAAAAAGATAATACTCGGCCATGAAGCAAATCCTGTGGCCGAGCTTTAAAAGCCTGTCGTTTAACCAGTGCATGTTCGGTGTCTCAAAGCAGTGGTAGAACTCGAATTTATCTATATACTGCGCAACTATATCCCTTACGGGATCAGTTACGGATGCGACGATGTTGTTTCCGTAAGAAACAAGGTTGCATGTGATCGGCTCCTTGAGATACTTCCTTGCGCCCTCTTTAAGAATGAGCGGCTTTACAACATTTGTATCCTTTAGATAATCCGTCGGATCACATCCCATATCGATGGCAGACTGTCTCATGGCAGTCTCTAGCATTTCCCTGTTTGTCATTTTTCCCCCATTTATCTGTATCTAATATCCATAAGTACGCACAGATCACCGCTTATTGCCACGTAGACGTTATCGGCTCCCTTTGGTACCGTGGTCGTGCATTCGATCGAAAGACCGGCATTTTCAGTCCTAAAAGTGATCCTGTTTCTGATGCGTGAGAAATCTATCTCATAGTCAAGGCCCTTTTTGTTAATCTCCTTGAAAGCATCCCATCCCGCAAAATCATCACTCTTGTGAACTGTCAGCTTATTCTTTGCGCTGCTCGTGGCCTTTTCTTCATTTGTGGCATCTTCGCCGTCCATTCGTATGCATGCATACTCGACATAGTTCTTTCCGTCTACGTTTCCGTCATCGGATGTAAACAGCACTACGCATGCGCAGTGGTGTACGAGACAGGCAACAGGAAGAGACTGGCTCCTGAAAAAGATTCGCATGCCGTCTTCCACAGACAATCCGGGTGTTGATGCTGCTCTGTAGTCATCTATCTCGATATTCTTGACATCTCCGTCCTTTCTTGTGAAGAAGTTTACTTCCGGAGCTATCCTGTCTATATGACCGTCATTTGCAAACGGTATCTCCTTTACTGATATGTTCCTAACGCTGCAATGCTCTCCCGTAAGACCGAAATATACGAATCTGGTCGCATCGGGCAGAGCAGCCGTCACATCTGCAGCCATATATCTGCTGCTTAACTTGACCTTGACATGATCTCCTATGCTGACAGCTTCTATCTCATAAGCGATCCATTCGTCATCTGCCGGTTCTTCCGAGGTTTTCTTGCTTGTAACCTCCGCTCTGATATCCCTTGCTGCAGTGCATGTGGTATGGCCGTCCATCCAGATCTCCCCGAATTCAAAATAATTATAGGCTGCTATTACCTGCTCTTCCGTATGAATGCATCCGTCCAGTGAGTCAAATATGACCAGGGCCGGGATTCCGGGTATCTCACCCTCGGGCGCAGTGGAGACAGAATGGAAATGAAGTTTCACTATATCCCTGCTCATCAGCACGCCTGCGGAAACGGACCTTCTGTATTCCTCACAGAGCATCTCGGTCTGATCCTTCAGGTCCCTTGCCGCGATCTTTTCACGCATCTTGCACTCACT
>JAGCXJ010000020.1 GCA_017961385.1 Lachnospiraceae bacterium | reverse complement strand
TCCAGATGTTAATGACTGCTACCGTCATGATCACAAGTCGTTACACCTGTCACAGAAAAGTTCATAAAACATAAGGCTTTATCACTTCTTTAGCTTTCCTATTTTTGTATGTGGTATCCGCCATCCGCAAAAACATTGGTTCCTGTCATATAATCCGACATATCCGATAAAAGAAACAGCACAACCGATGCTATGTCCTCAGGATTTCCGATCCTGCCACAGGGAATCATACTCTCCGACTGCGAACGTACTGCAGGATCATCAAAAGATTTTGCTGTCATCCCCGTATATATAAATCCCGGAGCAACTGCATTGACCTGGATGTTATAAGGAGCAAGATCAAGAGCCATTGCTGAAGTAAGAGATACGATCGCTCCCTTTGATGCTGCATAATCAGCCATGTTTCCTCGAAAGATCCTTGATCGGATACAGCTGATATTCACTATCTTTCCTCTTTTTTGCGGGATCATTACCTTTGCAGCATACTTGGACACGATAAATGTTCCTACAGTATTAACATTCAGGATCCTTTGAAAATCCTCTGTTCCTATATCGTAAAACGGCTTGCTGTTCCCCCATATTCCGGCGGCATTTACCAGACCGTCTATTCTCTCATACTTTCCAGCTATCTCTTCCATGCTGCTTTTGACTGAGTCTTCATCCGATATGTTTATCTGAAAATGATTGTAATTATCATGATCTATGGTTTTTTCATTTATATCAAATCCACATACTATTGCTTCTTCATCTAAAAGCATCTGAGCGCAGCCCTTCCCCATACCTGAGCTTGCACCGGTCACTATATATATTTTCCCTTTATGATACATCTTTTTATCCTCTAAACTTATCCTCAAAACTGTTCAGATTATCTATATACTCTATAAACATAGATATCGTTTTATTATTCAGAGAGTAATAATGCCACTTTCCCTCTTTCCTGTCATTCACAAGATCACATTCCACAAGAATCTTCATATGATGGGACAGCGTGGGCTGGGTGATGTCAAAGCGCTCCAATAATCTGCATCCGCATTTTTCTCCATCCGACAGCATCCTGACTATCCCCAACCTGTTTGGATCACCAAGAGCTTTACATATAAGCGCTACATCACTTGTTGTCATATCTTTTACCTCATTTTGATATCCATCTATGTATCAGATGATACGCCATATATTGATACATGTCAATGTATTTCCGGCAGATTTCATAATCATTTTTCATTAGCACTGATCGTTATGGTTACATCACTGGAACCAAGAATCTCTTCCAATTCTTTTTCAGTCATGCCATCTATATGACCAAGCTTTGTATATGCCCAGCTATTGGAACCATAAAACACTACCATCTGATCACCTGAATACAACACTATGTCTCCGGCTCTTGTAGTCATCTGCTTATCATTTCTTGGAAGAGACTGACCGATATATCCGACCTGCTCAAAGCCACCATACATAGACATATCAATAAGGATAGAACCGTTCTCAGCCAAAGCCCTTAGAGCCTCTACAGATTCATTTTCTTCCCATGTCACAGGAATTTCTTCATCATTTATAAAAAGTTTAAGCATGTTCTCCATCGACCTCTTTTCTGAGGCATTCTCATTTTCTTCATCATTTAAGGATTCTTCTGTTGTAGCAATATTGCTCGCTTTGTCATCAACTTCAGCCTGAACCTGTACCGCTTCTGTATCATTATCTTGAAATAAATCAATTTTAGATTGAGCCGGCGCATCCTCATGAGAGCTACACCCTGTAAAGACAACTGCCATCACTACACATAACGCTATAAGCGTTCTATATTTCTTCTTATAAAAGTGATTTACCAAATTCATAAGCTTCATGTTTTTCCTCTTCTTTACCAGCTGCTTCACCCATATCATTTATCCCACCGCAGAAAAGTGAACCTTTGAATGAAGCCTTTTCATAGCAGTCTACCCAGCCATTCAAACCACTGACTGCTTTTTTCGGTACAAAAGCCTCATCCTCAGCAGCTGTTGATAACATATAGACATTGCGGAACTTATAGTCAGATGTGAAAAGCGGATTAAGTCTGTCCAGCAAAGTTTTCATCTGACCGCTCATCTCGTAATAGTAGATTGGAGTTGTAAATACAAGTGTATCTGCATTCTTGACCTTTTCTGCGATTTCCACTGCATCATCTTTTATTACGCACTTCTGCGTAGTCTGGCAGGCAAGACATCCTTTACAGAATCCGACGGTCTTATCCTTAAGACTGATTACTTCAATATTGTGACCTGCATCTTTTGCACCTTCAAAAACTTTATCTGCTAAAATATCTGAATTGCTCTTTGCCCTA
Organism: Lachnospiraceae bacterium; assembly: GCA_017961385.1. Classification (GTDB taxonomy): domain Bacteria; phylum Bacillota; class Clostridia; order Lachnospirales; family Lachnospiraceae; genus Colinaster. Next base: position 1,126 of record JAGCXJ010000020.1, on the reverse strand, counting down.
AGACTTGTCTTTATTATCAGAACCTTACTCATTGCAATCTCCTTATTTCAAATACTCATTAAAGAAGCTTTCAAGCTTATCAAATGGAATGTAGTCTTTGTCACCACCATCATAAAGATCTGTGTGCACTGCATCGGGGATGATCATAAGTTCCTTGTTATCTGCATATTTACTGTCCTTAACCATGTTTGCATAAGCATCCTTGGAGAAGTAGCAGGAATGAGCTTTTTCACCATGGATCAAAAGAACTGCACTTCTGATCTCGTTGCTATATTTAAGGATAGGCTGATTCATGAAGGATTCACAGCCGATTACATTCCATCCACCATTGGAATTAAGGGAACGAGCATGATATCCTCTGTCTGTTTTATAATAGTCATGATAGTCCTTAACGAAGAAAGGCGTATCATCATCGACAGTCTCAACTACTCCACCGCCGAGTTTATACTCACCATTCTTTAAATCCGCAAGGCGTTGGGCGCACATCATTTTCTTCTTTTCAAAACGAGCCTCTTCGCTGTCTTCAGAGTCAAAATACCCATTTGCATTAACTCTTGTCATATCATACATGGTAGAAGCCACTGTAGCCTTAACTCTTGTATCAAGGGCTGCTGTGTTAATGGCCATTCCACCCCATCCACAAACTCCGATGATTCCAATCCTGTCAGGATCAACCTTTTCATTTAATGAAAGGAAATCAACAGCAGCCATGAAGTCCTCTGTATTAATATCAGGCGATGCCATATATCTTGGCTGTCCGCCGCTTTCACCTGTAAAAGAAGGATCAAACGCTATTGTAAGAAATCCCCTCTCAGCCATGGTCTGAGCATAGAGACCTGAGCACTGTTCCTTGACTGCGCCAAAAGGTCCGGATACTGCAATTGCAGGAAGCTTACCGGATGCATTCTTTGGTACATACATATCAGCTGCAAGTGTAATTCCATAGCGGTTTACAAATGTCACCTTGCTGTGATCCACCTTATCGCTCTTAGTAAATACCTTATCCCACTCAGTTACTAAGTTAAGTTCTTCTGTTTTGATCATTGTCCTATTCCTCCGTTATTTTTGCTTCATTTCGTTTTCAATTCTTCTTAGCATAAAATCCACACAGTCAACTTTTCTTCCG
>JAGCXJ010000252.1 GCA_017961385.1 Lachnospiraceae bacterium | reverse complement strand
GGACAAATAGTTTTTATTCTAAGCTTGGGTACAGGGAAATAAAGCGCGACAATGAGTTTGTGTTTTATTCAAAAGATAGAAAATGAAGATCAGCAATATAGAAGATAGCGGGGTACCTGATTGAAGCAAATTCTTGAACAAACAAAATATCTTTTTGCTCTTAAAGACTGTACATTAACTCCGGTATCCGGTCATGAAGGTGGCCGGAACCGGATCTTTATCGTATGTCGAGATGAGGTTAAGAGGCATATCCTTCGTATATCTGACACTGGAGATCGAAGCGAAAACGATTATCTTGCAGAAACAGAATATGTCCGTTATCTGGCAGAAAATGGAGCACCTGTGGCGGATGTGATCCCATCTGTTCACGGAAATCTGGTGGAGTGCATAGAGGTCGACAAAAAAACAGTATATGTCAGCCTGTTTGACTATGCCAAAGGAATGCTGCTTGCGGATAACGGCTACAGTTACAAAAAAGGCGCACCGTTAAGTGAATATTTCTATAACACAGGCAAGACTCTGGGGGCGATACACAGATTGTCCAAGACATATATGCCTGTCCATTCACGTCTGGATTATTTCGATAAGTACGACATGGAATATCTGGACCGCCTGATTTTAGATGAATACAGCGAACTGAAAACTGCTATTTCAAGGCGACTGGATGAATTCCATGATCTACCAAAGGACAAAGACTGTTACGGACTTGTTCACTTTGACTACAGCGACGGCAACTATCACATCGATATGGATACAGGAGCGATCACTGTGTTTGATTTTGATAACTGCTTAAACTGTTGGTACATGTTTGACCTGGCAAATCTATGGATCCACAACGAGGGCTGGACAAGGCAGGAAACCAATCACGTTAAGCGCTCTGCACTAATGCAGCAATGCTTCGACCTTCAGTTGCAGGGTTATGAGACCGAAACAGATATACCGAAAGAGCTACTTAAGAAGCTGCCACTGTTTATCGATATGGTTCTGATCGAGAATATCGTTGATGAGTTTGAATGCTGCAAACGTGAAGGGCAGGAGCTTGACTATGAAGATATTGAAGATGCCGCACCGTGTCTCATCGAATCTATACCATATGCAGGGTTTGGACAAAACTAAGGATTTACAGTAGCCGAAACCTGTCCCTTGCGGTATCTACCATAATAAATCCCGTCGTCCACATATTGGTCAGTCTGTGATATCCACATAGGAAATTGCCCGGTGGAAACGGCAGTCTGCCCGTTTAACATGCCGGTATGAAATGACAGATGTCTATACTGGCGAAGCACCAGTTCCATTCTGGTATAAGGGCAGTTTTGAGGTTTTTCATACAGCATCTCATCGGTAAGAGTATCCAGATAATCAAGAGTTTTCTTTTCGACCTTATCGAGGTATTCCAAAAGCTGTTCATCAGACAGTACCACATTTGTCGGATTATCAGGGTTATCCATACCTTCTTCGTGGAAATACGGCTCCTCATATATAAACGGATTGATAAACCATTTGTCTGCAGAATGAAGAGCGTGATAAGCCCATCTCCAACATGGAGCGCCGCAACAGAGCGCATCTCTGTCGTAAGCCTGAATCGATGTTTTGATATTCAGGAAGTTTGGGACCACAGTATCTTTGATCACTTCTATTAATTCTTTCATTTTCAAATCCTCCGATCTTGATTTCCTTGATTATTTTTCTCTTGTCTCGTATAATACACCTAGCATGAGCATCAGTAAAATTGAAATATATGAATAAATGGTTCAAAATATCTGATAACACAGGCTATAAATCATAAGCAGAGGATGATGATATGACGATCACGCAGTTAGAAACATTTGTAAAGATCACGGAAATGAACAGTTTTTCGTTGGCGGCAAATGATCTGGGTTATGCTCAATCGACTGTAACAATGCAGATCAAACAGCTTGAGGATGAACTCGGATGTGTGCTTTTTGAACGTTTGGGGAAGACCATAGTCTTGACATCTGCAGGAGAGCGCCTTTTAAAATATGCCGAGAGGCTTCTTCAGATAGAGAGAGAGATTCACAGTGAAGTACCTGAAAATGATGAACCGGCAGGAACACTGAAAATCGGTGTATCGGAATCATTATGCTATAACCGGTTTCCGCAAATACTAATGGAATTTAAAAAGCATTATCCAATGGTTGACATCGTTCTTTCGTTTATCATGCATGATACATTTGCAGAACTCCTAAAAAAAGGGGAACTTGACCTGGTGTATACCTTAAATCCGCAAATAGAAGACAGCAATCTTATACGACTCCATGAACAACGGGAATATCTTGGCTTTTATGTGAGTCCTGATCATGAACTGGCAGGAAAAAAGATCAGTGAACGGGATCTTAACAAAGTTCCGATGCTGCTTACCTCACATAACTGCAGTTTCAGAAAATTGTTCCTAAATACCATGACGCTGCATGATTCAAACCCGGATATTATGATGGAGACAAGCAGTAAGGAAATCCTGAAAGCTTTTGCGGCAAAAGGACTAGGAGTTGCTCTGATGCCGGAAATGATCGCTGAAACGGAGCTGAAAAGAGGAAGTCTCGTGAAATTAGACTGGAACGGAGATGATCTTCCTATTTATTCACAGGTTTTTGTGCATAAAGATAAGCGTATTACAAAACCAATTGAAGGATTGTATCAGATGATCAGATCTGCAAGCTGAAGATAATTATGATCACATAATATATGACGCATAGAGGTAAAGAAGCCACTTGTTTATCATCAGGTGCATCTTGTGTACAGTTTTCGGCATCTTGCGTATTGCTCTATTGAACATTCCTGTTCTCCTTGGTATCTTGTGCCTAAGATATTTAAAGGAGGCAGATAATGATACGTTGTAATGATGTTTTTAAAAGCTTTTCGGAAAAGACGGTTCTATCGGGAATAAGTTTTAATATAGGAGACGGAGAAATATTCGGGCTCCTCGGACCATCCGGAGCCGGCAAAACAACACTCATAAGAATTCTGACTGGCCAGCTTTCGTTTGATAAGGGATATGTGACTGTTTTTGATAAAGAGGTTTCTTCTTTGTTGGGAGAGGACAAAAAGAATATCGGGATCATGATGGATCAGTTCGGGGTATATGAAAGACTGTCCTGTATTGATAACCTTAAAGTTTTCGCAGATATATACAAAGCCCCTTACGACAGGATTAAAAGCACACTTGAAGAGGTCGGCTTAAAGGATGCTCAAAACTTACCGGCAGTAAAGCTTTCCAAAGGCATGAGAGCCAGACTGGCTCTGGCAAGGGTGTTCATGCATTCTCCGAAACTGATCTTCTTAGATGAGCCTACAAGCGGGCTTGATCCGCAGACCATGCGACAGATCCACAAGATCATACTTGAGAAGAAAAAAGAAGGCTGTACTGTTTTTTTGACCACGCACAACATGGAAGAAGCCTATAAGCTCTGCGACAGAGTCGCGCTGCTCAATGAGGGAGTGATCGTTGAAAACGATACACCTGAAAGGATATGCAGGAAGTATAATCATCAGAAAACCATTAAATTGCATTTATCATCCGGTGAGGATGTTGTGATACCTCACGAAAGCAATTCTTCAGAGATGATCGGTCGACTTTTATCGGATGGGAGCATCGAAACGATCCATTCGTCAGAACCGACACTTGAAACGGTATTTTTGGAACTTACGGGAAGAATGTTAGAGGAGGATGAATAAATGCGTAACAGTTTGATCATTATAAAGAAGCAGGTCAAGGATACTCTTAAGAACAAAACGGTTTTGATACAGTTTATACTTTTCCCGATCATGGCGCTTATCATGGAAAATGCTATCAGGATTGACAGCATGCCAGAACTGTTTTTTACTAAACTGTTTTCGATAATGTATATAGGGATGGCACCTTTGACATCGGTAGCATCGATCATATCCGAGGAAAAGGAAAAGAACACATTGAGAGTGTTGTCAATGGCAAATGTTAAGCCATGGCAGTATCTTTTCGGGGTTGGCTTTTATGTGTGGATCATATGTATGATCGGAGCAGGAGTAATGGCTGCGGTCATAAAGAAAGAAGACATACCGTTTTATCTATTAGTAATGGCTGTCGGATTTGCTGTTTCGATCCTGGCAGGGGCTTGCATAGGTATATTTGCGGGAAACCAGATGACTGCTACTTCGATTGTAATGCCGGTGATGCTGGTATTTGCTTTTTCGCCCATGCTTGCAATGTTCAATGAAAACATAGAAAAGGTGGCAAGATTTGCTTATACCCAGCAGCTCAAGGTATTCATGGATGGTATGTCATTTTCTGGTATAAAGACAGATAACATTCTGATTCTGGCTGTAAATGCGATGCTGATGGCGGTTTTATTCTTTATCGCATTCAGAAAAAAAGGACTGGAATAAATGAAGATAGAGATAAATATTGATGAACAATATCTGGATACAGAAGTCGTTATCCGGGCAAATAAACTTGATTCTGATGTTGAAAAACTTATTGCTATGATGCGTATGGTGAACATGCAGATCGGTGTGCACAAGAATGATGAAACATATCTTCTGGATGTGGAAAAGATCCTGTACATAGAGGCTTTGGAAAGAAAGACGTTTGTTTACACAGCAGATGAAACCTATGAATCGGATCTTAAACTGTATGAGATAGAACAGGAACTTCTTGAGCGTGATTTCTTTAGGATAAGCAAGCAGAGCATTGTGAACTTAAGGATGATCAAAAGCTTAAGATCTGATATAAACAGAAAGATTCGGATCACATTAAAGAATGATGAACAGATCGTCGTATCACGATTGTATTCCGATGAACTTCGAAGAAAGCTGGGACTCAAATGATGGAAGAAAAGAAAACCGTATTTTACTATATAAGACAAGCATTTGCAACTTATGGACTTATTGTGTTGGCCTTTATCATAATGAGTATCGTATTAGGTGAAAAAACTAAAGGCTATGCAGCTCTTTTTTCCATGGGAAGTGAAGGAATGTCAATTCCGATATTGCTTCAATTACTGTTATTAGCTGTAATAATCACGCTTGCACAGGTAGCTTTTCTGACGGACACGTGGATCATGAACATGTCGATAGTGCTCAGGAATATGCTCTTTTTTGTGTCGGTGCTGATAGTGATCGTATTTATGATAATGTCATTTGATTGGTTCCCTGTAAAAGACATTACTGCATGGTTAGGATTTATCATATCGTATGCGCTTAGCATGATAATAAGTGCGCTTGTAACGAGGCTAAAAGAGAGAGCAGAGAATTTAAAGATGCAGGAAGCTCTTGATAGGTACAACAGAATAAAAGAGTAAACCAAGAAAATAAAAGACAGCATAAATGATATAAAAAAGCTTTGAGACTGATGATCATACAAGACTCGGATCAATAATGAAATATGTTGATTGCGGTTTACAGAGGTGAGATATTTTGAAAATAGAATTCAGGAAAGCTGTTTTAGAAGACGCAGAGTTGTTGGTAAATATTTATAATGCTTCTTTTTATGACGATTATTTGCGATATGGGGCGTGTCCGGGATATGGAATCACAAAAGAAAAAATGGAAGAGACAAGAAGCGCATACCAGAAATATGTCATACTATGCGATAATGAACCCGTCGGATGTATTTCGAGTAAAATTCTAAAAAAGGGAGTGTATGAGGTTAATTGCCTGTGCATTATTCCTGAGTATCAGGGAAAAGGATTGGGCACGAGTGCAGTTCAGTTTGTAAAGACATTATATGAAGACATGGAGAGACTCACTTTGGTAACACCCATAGACAAGAAACAGAATGTAAAGTTTTATACTGAAAAATGCGGATTTCATATAGAATCTACTGAAAGAGACGGCAATGTCGAACTTGTCAGATTTGTAGCTGAAAGATAAATCCCAGTTAAGATGACATGATAGTATGTCGTGATTGACACAGGTTATGAGTATGGTATAAGTTGTGTTGGCTGACAAACCTAAATCTTTTCAGATGGGGAAATAAAAGGAGACGAGAAAAATGAAAAGAATTGTAAAACTGAGTTTAGTAATTCTTATGTTGATCATGGTCATTGCTTTTGCTGGATGTGGGAAGAAAGAAGATGATCAACAGCCGGCAGAAACACATGCATCAAGTGCCGAGCTGATCGGTAAATGGAAAGGTACAGGAAATGAAGTGTCTAGACTTACATTAGGATCTGACGGAACCTATAAGGATATTGCCGGTGATGTTTCAGTGATAGGAACCTATATTGTTGATGAGGTATCAGGAACTCTCACCGTTAATGAGAAGGAATACGGATTGGTCATCACGTATAGTTACGAATTGGATGGAAATGATCTGACATTGCAAATGAACGGAGG